>CAZHVF010000016.1:0-13502 GCA_964535635.1 uncultured Gammaproteobacteria bacterium
GATGATATGTCGTCGGTTTTGACCACGGTACGGTTACCAAAAGGCGTGACCTTCAAGCATCTCAAGACCGTCTTGAGAAAGCGGAAGATCGTCATTTATGGAGGGAAAGGCCCACTTAAAAACAAGTTCTTCCAGGTAGGCCACATTGGTAACTTAAGCGAGAAGCATATTAAATACTTTCTTTCTGCACTGAGAGATGCGGTTTCGGTTCGAAAGACAAAGCGAATAACCATATCGAAGAAACAGGTAAAGAAATATTCCTTACTCCCATTTTCCCCATTTGTTCAGAACTATCAATAATATGAGCGCGCCACGAGTTGTAAAATCAACCTACTTCAGCAACTGGGGAGATCGTATTGGTTATCCACTTGCACATCTCATTGCGAAGCCGCTTTCTCGAATCTCGTTTGTTACTCCGAACGGAGTCACGCTCACGGCGTTTGGATTATTTGCATTTGGTTGTATCTCGTTGGTGCTACAGTACCCACACCACCTTACGATCGGTGGACTCTCGATTTTTGCAGGGTATGTTGGCGACGATGTCGATGGCCAGCTTGCTCGGTTGACAAAAAAATATTCGGTTGTGGGAGACTATCTCGACAAAGTGCTCGATATCTGCAAAATTTTTCTCGTCACCTTTTTTTCAGGTTTGGCAGTATACAACACAACACAGAATGTTCTATATGTGATCCTCGGGTTCATTGCTTGTTTCGCCTTTCTGTATCGGTATTACATCAAGCTCGAATCAATGTTTAGTGCGTTATCACGTGATGCAAATTTCTTAGATAAATCTGGTCGGGTGCGCGCTCGAATGGAGGCAGAGATGGACCGGCAGTATGCAAGAACTGCAAAGTCTTTTGGTGAGTCGATCGAACTCTTTCTTCTCAAGAACAGGACATTTTTCTGGTTTGATGAGGCCGAATTCGCAATCATCACCGCAGTAGGCGCGATCACGAATAGGCTCGACGTTTCGGTATGGATTCTTGCAACGGCTCAGATTGCGATCGTTCTCTGGAGACTCTACGAGAGAGGATATCAACTCACCACCGGTTCCGAGAAGTTGCTTGAGCCGATGCGGAAATAATATGAAAGCAGTAATTCTATGCGCTGGTGTTGGATCACGGATCCGGCCACTGACTGATGATAAGCCAAAACCGCTCGTTGTCGTTGCGGGTAAAACGATCCTTGGTCGGATGATAGACGCATCCTTATCGGCAGGTGTTTCTGAGTTTGTGGTGGTGACGGGGTATCGAGCTGAGCAGATCAAACAGTTTCTTACCGAGTCGTATCCAGGCACTTCCTTCACCTTTGTTCATAACGATCACTTTGAAGAAACCAACACTGGGTACTCAGTGCTTCTTGCAGAGCCATTTGTTCGTGGAGAAGACTTTATCAAATTTGATGGAGACGTTGTTTTTGAAGACGAAGTACTCAATCGACTTATTGCAGATAAGGCATCGAGCGCCCTCTGTATTGATACGCGAATTCGCCTCGAGGCAGAAGAGGTCAAGGTAATTCTTGATGAGAATAAGCGCGTACTCGAAGTGGGTAAAAAACTCGATCCAACTGAAGCGCACGGAGAATCAATTGGTATAGAAAAAATCTGCACCCGAGTAGCGCCGGTATTTTTTCAGGAACTCCATACCCTTATGCAAGACACGACAAAGTGGCAGGAGTACTATGACGACACCTACACCACGCTCGTGGTTCGTGGCGTCCCGATGCACGCAGTAGACATCACTGGGCTCAAGTGGGTCGAGATTGACACGCACGAAGACTTCGATCGAGCTGAGCTCATGTTCCGGCGATTAACCTGAGAATTTGCTTCCGAGCTTTGCAGTAAGTTTACCGATCGGACCACGTCCATTCCCCATTGCTTCCCCAATTGTATTCCAGAACAACCGATCAATCCTTGTTTTGATACCGGTAAGCCGATAGGCGGGAACCTCTTGACATGCTGCAATAAACGATAGCCACGGCTCATAAATCGCCGTGAAATACGCATCATCTTTCACAGGGTCAAGTTCACCAATTCGTTGCGCAAACTCATCGGCGAGGAACATGAGAGAAGCGAGCTTCTCACCATCATCTTTTGGCTTTAGACCTGACGGGACGCGTACGAGATAGCGCATTGCATGAGTAGCAGGATTAAAAACAGGGAGCATATCTCCCTCATCCGTTTGCAGATGCCAGACATCGAAGGCTTCACCGGGCATTGTCTGTCGTAGATCGTCGAACACAAAGTCTATAGATCCGTCAGGATTTACGTCGTTCCCTACGACGAACTGTTTCAGTTTGCTCCGCTTCGGCCAGTGTGGGTAATGCATTGGTTCTATCGAGATTGGTACCTCAGGAAATGCTCGACGCATATCCTCCTCCATTACCTGGAACATCACTGGATCCTCACAAAAACTAATAACATCGACGTCCCGTACCGTGCCGTCTGCTCGTTTTGTGTCGTACTGCTTTGCATGGTCGAGCGAGAATGTCTGTGATACCGTATTCACTCTTCCGAGAGTTGTGTCCGGTCCTACGCGTGCAGAGACTGCACCTCCGACAAAGACGTAGGGGACTCCGTATCCTTTGAGTCGCTCATTGATTGTGCCAATTGATGGAATTGGCCGTTCTACCTTCGGACCACGTTCTTTCATGTGAGGCATTATAACGGCGGCAGGGAGATTTTAACAGTGACTCGTATGTGACATGATACAATCTGAGCATGAAAAAAGCAGTTGTGCTCAAAAGCGTTCGTCATGCGATGAAGAAACAGTTTTCTTCCATGGAAGGATCACATGACTGGGATCATATCGAGCGCGTGGTGCGAATGGCACGATACCTCGCGCGCCATGAGGGAGCAGATCTCTTTATTGTCGAGCTTGGAGCACTTCTCCACGATATCGCAGACTGGAAATTTCACAACGGTGATACTTCGATTGGGCCGCGAAAGGCGCGCGAACTGCTCGAAGGTCTCGGCGTTTCAAATGACACTATTCAGAGCGTTGAGGAGATCGTCGCGCATATTTCATACCGCGGTGGTACAAACACATATCAGATGAAGTCCATAGAGGGGAAGGTTGTACAAGATGCAGATCGACTCGACGCAATCGGAGCAATTGGAATCGCTCGCGTGTTCGCGTTTGGTGGGTCATTGGGTCGATCGTTACACTCGAGTACGATACGAGGGAAAACCTGGAAATCTTTTTCTGCGTACCAGAACCGCACACAAACTTCGATCGCGCACTTCTATGAAAAATTATTGCTCCTCAAGGATAAGATGAACACGAAGACTGGTAAGAAATTAGCACGGCAGAGACATCGCCACCTTGAACAGTTTCTCAAAACCTTCCTTGCGGAATGGAACGGAAGCGATCTCCGTTAAAATCCGAGCGATTCATTCACTAAAATAATGTGCACGCGGCCCGGCGTTATCTCGCGGTTGATGATGAGCGTCTTGCTCGGATTCGTTTGAAAGTCTGCCGGCAGTCCGTATGCTTCGCGTGCCCGGACACTCTCCTTCGGGACAATATATTCAGTGATGCGTTGCATGCCCTCCGCGATATCCTTTACAATTTTCTGCGTTCCAACAACCCATACAACATGCGCTGATCCGTATGCATATGCTGGAAGCTGACTGCCGGTATTCGATGTCACAATGACTTCTCCCTGTTCCGTGATTGCGTGAACACTGCCGATCGCCCAATCAGAGGTCGCCCCTAACTGTTGCATTTCCTTTCCCTGAGTTTCGCGATTTAGGCTCCAGAGTTTATTTTTTGCAGAAACATAGTTCGACTCTTTGCCATTGATTGCCTCCGAGATTCCGGCATCATCAAGGGAGATCGAGGTCATGGTCATTACCTCTGATCCTGACGGAATAAGAGCGAGGACTGCTTCCTTCGCCTCATGAGCAGAACCAACAATAGTAACGGTCATTCCGTTGTTCTGAAGAGCGGCCACGGTTTTTGTAATGGTTTCTTGGGGTGCAAGCGATGCGAACTTCATATATGATTGTGGTGTAGTGGTATACTACAAATGATAAAATACTATAAAATACATAGTACTATATAAATTATAGTAAGTCAAGATGAAATGCACAAAACTCACAGATGCAGTAAATCGAGCAATTGAACAGCTCGGCGACAGTTGGACACTCGCCATACTGGGGAGTTTGCGAACCGGAGACCAACGTTTTTGTGAGCTCCAGCGACTGCTTGACGATCTGAATCCTGCGACACTTACCCAACGATTGAAGATGTTGGAAAAGGAACAGATGATCTATCGGAAAGAGGAAACGGTGAACAAGATCTCGGTGGTGTACGGGCTGACCCCTAAGGGGAGAGCATTCGTTCCGGTCATCGAGAAACTCGAAGGGTTCGCAGAGCGATTTTTATCGTGAGTCCAGTTCCGTCATAGCAACACTGTTCATATGAGGTACTTCACTCGATATTGGCATCGTATCGTACTGGGAATCATCGTAGTGTTGTACGCGGGGATATTCTCCTACTATTCGCTCCTGAGATATGATTCATTTTGGACCGGGATGGATCTCGGGAACATGGATCAAACGGTTTGGAATACACTCCATGGAAACTTTTTCTCACTTAGCAATAACGGAATGCTCACGACGCGACTCGCGGTTCACGCAGATTTTTTATTGGTATTGTTTGCGCCGCTCTATGCGGTATGGGCAAGTCCAAAGCTCCTTCTCATTTTGCAGTCGATCTATCTCGGACTCGGAATAATTCCTGCCTTTCTTGTTGCACGTCATGTACTGAAACGCACAGAACTCGCAATCGGTATTGTGTTCCTGTACTCACTAAATACGCTTATTCAATGGGTAAACATGTTTGATTTTCATATGGTGTCACTTGTGGCACCTCTGCTTTTGCTCGTCTGGTATCTCTGGATGAAGAAACGATGGACATGGTACTGGGTGTGTATCGCGGTATTACTTCTTACGAAAGAGGAAATAGGCCTGTTGATTCTTATGTTTGGAATAGTTCAACTCATTACTTCAAAAGAACGTGTTGTCGGGATGACCACAGCGATCATCGGGTTAAGCTATTCGTTCATCATGATATTTGTCTTGATGCCTTTGGTGAGCATCCAAGACTCACATTGGTTTTGGTCCTGGTATGAGATCCGGAATTGGGTTTCGGACCCTGCAATTAGAGACTACATATTTCTACTCTGTAGATCGTTTGGGTTTCTCCCGCTTCTGGGTGCCCCGTGGTTAGTTCTCGCAGTGCCAGAACTGTTTATTAATCTATCCAGTAGACATCTTGAAATGCAGTCCATTCGATTTCATTACACGACGGTATTCATTCCGGTCTTTACCATTGCATCGATCTATGGTCTTTCGTATCTTTCACGGATATCACAGCGTTTCGGAAAAGCCTTCCAGAGCGTTACATTAGTTGTCGCGTTGATGATTACGATTCGTGTGACATATCACTACGGACCCCTCCCGGTTACCGAGTCGTGCTGGTGTTACCCCTATCAGGTGAGTAAAGTTGATCGACAGTTCGAGCAGGTGCTCCGTACGATCCCTGAGACCGCGTCTATCACATCATCACCGGAGCTCCATGCGCACCTGACGCAGCGTCGGGAGGCATACGTTCTTCCATATGCGACAGATTCGGCAGATTTTATTGCATTAATCGATCAGGTTCGATCGGTTGATGTGCTCGGACCTAAGCCAGAAGAGCTTGCCCTCATTCAGCGACTTGAACAAGAGAGGAAGTATATTCGTGTGTGGCATGCGGGCAACTACTACCTCTATCGAAGAAAATGAGAAGACATAACAAGAGCCTCCTTTGGCTCTTGTCCCTGAAAAGACCTAAGGTAGCGTTCCGTACTAACCCCTGTACGGTATTAGATAACTTTCAGTCTGCAGATGGCAATGGCAAAATGTGGGAGACAACCGAACGTGGTGAATCATGGAGATGAGTCGTTGATGCATGTTCTGATTTCATCTTAGTACTTCATCATGGAGTGTCAAGAGATAGTTTGTTATACTATTCATTCCTCCTATGAATAAGAATTTCATCAGCGTTGCCTTAATCGCGATCGTAAATGCGCTCGGATACGGGATCATTATTCCGATTCTGTACGCGTATTCAAAGCGTTTCGGACTGAGTGACTTTGAGAATGGACTGCTTTTTTCAACTTTTGCAATCTGTTCATTTATTGCAACGCCGGTGATTGGTCGACTGTCCGACAAGTATGGCCGAAAACCATTGTTGACCATATCGCTTCTTGGTACTGCGGTATCTTTTTTCCTTGCGGCCTTTGCTCCGAACGCTGTTGTGTTGTTTATCGCGCGGGCACTCGACGGAATCACAGCCGGAAATATCTCTGTTGCGAGCGCGGTCATTGCCGATACAACCGATGAGAAGAACCGAGCGAAGGGCTTTGGTATCATCGGCGCAGCATTTGGATTTGGATTTGTATTTGGTCCAGCAATCTCAGCATTTACATCGCAGATCTCGGTTCACCTCCCATTCATCATCGCCGGATCAATATCGTTGATCGCGGTGCTCATTACGCAACTGTTCCTGTCCGAAACGAATCAGCACATTGGTCAGGTCAGTCACAAAAAACTATTTGACTTTCCTCGACTGTGGCATGCCTTGTTCGAAGGACAGGTTGGACGGACACTGCTTATCACCCTTCTGTACTCAACGTCATTTGGACTCTTCATCTATACCTTTCAGCCGGTTGCATACAAAGTACTTCACCTCAAGATTCCCATGATTGCAACGCTCTTTACGATCTTCGGGATTGCGGGACTCATCACGCAGGCGGTTATCTTCCCTCGACTCAGTAAACGCATTCAGTTAACCTCACTGTTCACCTTCGCCATCGCATGGGTAGGCGTTGCCTTCGCCATGCTCTTTTTTTCACGTGAACTTCCGTTGTTTATCGCATCGAGCATCGGTCTCAGTCTTGGAAATGGAGTAGTAAATCCGTTAACGCAGACTATCTTATCTCGAGAGACGGATGCAAAATCGCAGGGATCGATTCTTGGACTGAGTGCTTCATACATGAGTATCGGTCAAATTATGGGCCCGCTTCTCGGTGGAACAATTGCACTCTATTCGTTGTCAGGGCCATTTTTACTCGCCTCTGCATTCTGCGTCGTTTGCTTTGTTCTTTCTCATAATATTCATCTTCTCGCAAAGAAAGAGTCCGCATTCTAAGATCGCGTGAAGAGCACCGAGCTGGTCTGTTACCATGTAATATGGGTTCTTCACAGGATACCTTTCTTCAGCTGCAGAGATCATGGAGTGCGTATGAGAAAAAACTCCACGATCGACTTTGGGAGAAGCATGGCCATATCTTAGCACCGTTCCAACAGGTCGTCCGGCATGTTGTCGCTGGGTCACTCGCTGTCCTCCTCAGTATCACACAACCCGCCGCAACTGCAATTCTTGCGGAGACCATTACCCCAGACGCAACCCCTGAGGTAACACATCACAGTCCAGAACAACTGCGCGAACGACTACAGTCAACACTCCCACTTCAGGTAAATCAGCTTACGTCGGACCAAGAAATGCAGGTTGAGCATGTCTTGTCTGAGTTTTTTGGTATGAAGGTATCCGCCGAGCTCAATGGCATGCGACTGAACCGGAGTTATGGATATATCGGCGCAGAGCAGCATCTCATGCGATTTGCCGGTGACACTATTCTCTCCCACTTTGCTACGGATGACGAGTTTCAGAAATTCAGTGCCTCTGGTATGGCTCCCGGGAGGGGAGCCTGGGGCTATTTTGCTCCGTCATTTGAAGAGATGACACAACAGGATGTTGAGCGAGAAAAATACTACATCGCGGTGCAGACATTTCTTTCTCCTGGATGGGAAGAACACACTCAGGAGATGTATAACTTTTTCAAGTTTCGGAAAATGCTCATGGTCAATCCTGAAAATGGAAAAGCGATGGTGGTTGTTATTGGGGATGCAGGTCCCGCAGAATGGACGGGGAAGCATCTCGGTGGTTCACCGGAAGTGATGCGATACCTCGAGCGGGTGGACGGCGCACAGAAGGGACCGGTCGTCTATATGTTTATTGATGATCCAGAAAATCGAGTACCACTGGGTCCTGTACAATCAAAATAATCATGGCAAACACAAAACCAAACCACTTCTATCACACGATTGTGAGCATGGATACGGTCCAGGTGCGACTCGATCTGACGCCGTTTAGCGATGATGAGAAAGAAACTCTTATGGATCTGGCAGAGCGCACGCTCCATCACTCCATTCTCGATCTCGTTCTTTCCGAGCTTTCAGATGAGGACAAACGACTGTTTCTGGAACATCATGCACATGAGCGACACGAGGAGGTGTGGGCTCTGCTCAAGAGTAGGATTGGGAGTATTGAAGGCAAGATTAAAAAGACCGCTGATGATGTGACGAAAAAACTCCACACTGATCTTAAAAAGGCTCGTCGTTCTTGACTTTCAGAGCCATTTTTTTTAATATAACTGATATGAAAATAACGTATGGTTTCCTTGTCTTTGTTCTCCTTTCGATGACCGTTGTTGCTCACGCCGAGTCCAACCGAACCGCAACTGCTTCCGGACTTCCTCGAGTAAAGCGAATGGAGGAGCGAGTCGATCTTCTTGAAAAAAGGAAGGAGCACTTTCAGGAGCGACAGGAAGCTCTTGCTTCTCGAGCAGCCGAGATGAAAGAAAAGATGGAGGAGCGAAGAACTGAGTTTAAAGACAAACTCGCTGAGCTGAAGGATGAACGAAAGAAAAAAATAACCGAGCGAGTGGCAAGCAACACCGCGAAATTGAATACAAAACAGACAGATCGATTTACCGAGATTCTCTCCCATCTCAATGAAATTGTTGGAAAGCTCGAGGGGAAGGTGGCTTCAGCGAGTGCAGCGGGGAAGGACACCGCTTCTGCATCTGCCGCAATTGCTACTGCGAAAACATCCATCGAGACAGCCCAGAAAGCAGTTGCAGACCAGGCAGCAAAAGTATACACACCGACCATTACGGATGAGACGACGCTCGGCGCTGTCGTGAGTGCCATGGTGAAGTCGTTTCACAGTGACCTCAAAGCAGTGCACGCAGTTGTTATTCAAGCAAAAGTTGATGTTAAAAAAGCAGCGGTTGCTGTGTTACAGTTAAAGTAATATGGATACACCGCAAGTGCCCACACCACAACCAACCACGCAAGAAAATCCAGTCTCCTCGGTTCTTCAGACTCCAACCGATCAGGTTGCACAACAACCGCCAACTCCGGTAGTTTCACAGCCTCCTGTCCAGGAGGCGGCTGCAACTCTGACGGCACCTGCAAAAAAATCGCACACTGTGTTATGGGTTGTGTTACTCATCATTGTTGTCGCGATCACCGCAGGGCTCGTCTATGTCGTGTATGGTATGAATAACCCCGCAACACCACAGTCCCAGAACTCAGTACAACCGGCAGTGGATCAAATGCAGAAGAGCGTGTCGGTAACACCAGCACCACAATCCGAGTCCCAGGAGGTCGATCAGATTGACACAACCTATCCAACATCAGATGTCACCTCGATTGAGAATGACGTAAAGAGCCTATAGAACATGATGAAGGTAGCCACCGCGGTAGTTTTTGTCGTTGTGCTGTTTGCCGGTATTATTGTTTACAACGAGCGGCAATCTTCGAATCAGAACGATCTGATCTACACAGGAGCGACGGCTCGTAAAACGGCACAGAAAACAAATCCAACACCAACTATGACGCAACCATTACTCAGCATTGATAAGAACGTGCAATATACCGCGATAGTGACCACCACGAAAGGATCGTTCACCATCGAGATGAACAAAGGTCAGACGCCAATTACTGTTAATAACTTTCTTACCCTTGCTAAAAAAGGTTTTTACAACGGCACCATTTTTCATCGGGTGATTAAGGGTTTCATGATTCAGGGAGGTGACCCCACGGGTACCGGAACCGGTGGTCCTGGATACCGATTTGCCGATGAGCCATTTGAAGGAGCGTACACCCGGGGTACTGTTGCAATGGCGAATGCAGGACCTGATACAAATGGAAGCCAGTTCTTCATCATGCATGAAGACCAACAGCTTCCTCCAAACTACACAATCTTTGGGCATGTGGTCGAAGGAATGGAGACTATCGATACAATTGCAACTGGTGCGGTTACGATGAGTGACTCTGGTGAGCAGTCAAAACCTGTTGAACCAGTGTCTATCACGAAGATTGAGATAACCCCTTCGGTTACCGGAAAGTAATTTCTCGATCTCCCGAGAGAATAAACTGCTTTAGTGATGAAGAGCTTCCTGTCACGGTAGCTACTGTTGTTGGAATATGTGAATTTCCGGTTTGTTGAAGGAGTGTAATCATTGTGCTCGGTGACCTCGGAAGCGAGAACTCGACAGAAATGCTTCCCGTTGTCTGCGGCTTCACAACAAGATATGACCCAACGACACGAGATGAATCGCGAACATTCTCATACACAGGACTCACTCTCGTCTGTTCAACGCTGAGCTGCTGAACGATCGCAGTTTGTGGAAGGTAAAACTGCACAAAGTTATGATATTCATCGTGAGATGATATGTTGCGGTAGTTGGCAGTATATCGATATCGACCGGTCTTGAGATCATACATTAGTAACTGTGTTTTCTGGATGGATGCATTTACTTTATTCACACCAACATTGGCATCCACCGGCAAGAGCCAGTTTCTGCGTGATGAGATGAGGGGGCCGGACAATGCATACTTCTCAAAGACCCGTTGTACGGTGGTATGTATTGAGTACTGAACAATGTCGCGTGACTGAAGCAGATCAACTGCGAGTAATCCTAGTCGAGCTGGGTCGAGAAGTGATAATTTACGGAGTGTTTGCGTGCTCAATGTTTGGAGCACATCACGTTTGTATGTTGAACCAGGAAAAAAGTTCCTTTCAATGGTTTCATCAAGCCAGCGGGCAACGGTGCGATCGCTCAGAAGGGTCTGATAGTCGCTCAGTTCAACTGGACCAATAGTTCTGAGTACTTTTTCAAAACCCGTGACCGTAACACCGACAACGCCATCATACTCTTCACTGAACGCCGGGATAGTTTTAAGATGTCCGAGAATCTGCTCGGCATTAATGGGGAAAAAAGGTTCAAAGTTCGAGTCGCGAATATGTTCGCTCGGTAAATGGAGGTATGTCTGTACAGCAAAATGAGGCTGAACATGGTTTCGTATCTGACCATCAAGTTCGTAGACATCACGAATCTCTAGTCGCTCAAGATGAAAGTTACGGACCGAGATAAAGCCAAGCGACCCGATAAAGCCACCACCAGGCCGGAGTTCATTATTGTTCAGAAATACCACTACCCATTTTGACGATTGGCCACTCCGTTGTTTTGATGAAAAAGCATGGAGTACGGCGACTGCGTCGTTCATCGGGACTGCGATGCGAGGTATAAATCGAAGGGCACGAGCGGCTGTTACGAGCTGTTCTTCGGTAATAGCGACAAATGTTTGTATCGTATTTTGTTGTGATGGTTGATCGGTACGTATCATTTGTTGAAGTGCTTGGGTTCCGGCGACATGTGAATAATATGCGATATCGCGTACCGGTCGTAGTGTTACGATCCATGTGTCGACTGCGAGCGCGCAGAACAAGCAGATACAGACGATGATCGTCGAGAGGATACGCATCCACAAAGTATAGTATACTTTTGACACCGATTTTTCTTGCTGGAGCAGTACAATACCACTTATTATGAATAACCACATTATCTGTCCACACTGCAAACGATCCTTTCCTCCTGAAGAGGGAATGAAGCATCAACTTGAGGCAGAGCGTCAAAAGTTCATTCAACAAGAAGAGGAGCGGTTGCGAAAGAAGATTGAGGAAGAGACATCGATGAAGTTGAAGGATAAAGAGAACGAGACAACGGAGCTCAAAGAACAGAATAGAAAACTCCAAGAGCAAATTCTCGAGACGAATAAGCTCCTGCGACAGCTGCAGAAACAGCTCGAGGACAAAGATGCTGAAGTACAGAAGAAACTACTAGAAGAAGAGGAGAAAATAAAGCAAGAGGTTCGAAAAAAGACAGAGGAAGAATTTCTCCTTAAGAATCGTGAAAAAGACAAAAAACTTGAGGACGCACTCAAATTAGCGGATGAATATAAGCGGAAGTTTGAACAAGGTTCTCAGCAGACCCAGGGAGAGGTGCTCGAGGAGTATCTCGAAAGTACATTGAAAACATCCTTTATCTACGATGAGGTGCAGCCGGTCCCAAAGGGTATCCGTGGTGCTGATGTGATCCAGGTAGTGCGGAATAGTCGGGGGAGTGTGGCAGGAAAGATCATTTGGGAGTCGAAGCGAACAAAAGCATGGAGCAATGACTGGGTTGCAAAGTTGAAAGAGGACAAGCGAAGCGTCGGCGCAGACGATGCAATTCTGATCACGAACAATCTTCCCCAAGGCGTCAAACACTTTGGGAATTATCAAGGAATCTGGGTCGCTGATTATGACTCAATAGTCGGCGTCGCAACTGCACTGCGAACGCTCCTTCTGATGGTTGCAGGAGCAAAGGCGAGTGCGATCGATGCATCGCAAAAAAAAGATCTCTTGTTTCAGTATGTTCACAGCACGCAGTTCCGGAATCGTATCGAGGCAATAGCTGATGCGTTTGCAGCTCGAAAAGATGAAATCGAGACAGAGAAGAAGTGGTTTACAAAAAAGTGGGCGCGAGAGGAAAAGCTCATCTCCACACTCTTAGAAAATAATCTCACTCTCCAGGGCGAACTCGAAGCCATTACCGGCACCAAGATGACTGAAAAAGATGAGTTGCAGCTCCTGAGCGGTGAAGAGGTATAATAAATCTCGTGGATCTACTGATTAAAAAACTTACACAGTGGAGAGTGATCATACCACTTGGCATCGTTGTTTTGGTGTGGTTAGCGCTCCCATCGCAGATGCTCCCATCGGAGCATCCTTCACCAAAGGTGCCGGCCGCCGACACCACCTCATTGATCTCCAACTTTAATTCTCAACGGAAGATGATCTGTAAAATCGCATCGGCAAGCGCGACGATTGATGATGCAAAAGTACGTGCTTCGTACCCAAATGGAGCAACGCTCGAACAGGTTCTGTTCGATGGCGATTGCTTGTATCGATGGAAAGATGCGGGGAATAGTGGAGAACGATCATGCGGTCTTGGTTCATACCTACCGTTTGTGAAAAATCTCGCGTCAAATCAAGCGATTGAACGAGTCTTTCCTCAAGCGCAAGAACTTGCATCGTCGTGTGTAACCACTTCAAAGATCGACGCGAAGACTTTTGTAGCGCCGAAGAACATTTTATTCAAAAATAAGAAGCTCTTCTAAAAAAAATGCCTTGGCTACGACCGACTTTCCCCAGCTCCGCTGTGGAGTGAGTATCATTGGCGCTGGTTCGTTTCACTTCTCTGTTCGGGATGGGAAGAGGTGGTGCCAAACCGCTCAAGTAACCAAGGCAGAGATAATTATAGCAAATTCGTTATAATAA
>CAZHVF010000017.1:0-3759 GCA_964535635.1 uncultured Gammaproteobacteria bacterium
CAGAAGGAGAAGGACCACGACCACCTCAGGCCGAAACAAAACTCGGACCGAATCCTATTACTCATACCCCCGATGGGCGGCTCCGAAGGCGAAATGATCCACACGGTCTCACTCGAGGGGAACGAGCCGAAGTATATCTCATGAGAGCTGGGAGACGTGTTGAGGAATGGTTCGAAAGAAATACCTCGCCACGACAAGCAGATCAAATTCCTACCAGTGAAGCAACGCAGCCGGAGTCTGCTCCTCGAGAACCTCAGGAACCCCCGATCACAACACCTCAGATAACAGTGAATGGACTACCAATTACTCATGAAGCACTGCAGGTTGAGGAGGATCCACTTCGGTTTGGTTCCGATGTTCCTTCATCCACCATTCGAGTTATGCGTGCACTGAACTGGATTGGGGAGTTTTTTCAACAGCGAGTCATAACTCCTATCCTCGGCGCTCCTTCACACCAGCCGATGGCTCGACGACCTCGGTATCAGTACCCTCATGAGATGAAGGTTCAGAGAGCTACAGGAGCACCAAGTTCGGTGAATGTGGTGAAGCCTGCTCAAGAACTACCCTATGACTGGAACGATCCAAAACGGGGAGCGCCGGAGTTTCAGGATAATCCAGTAATCGATACTACAGAATCAACCCCAAACAGCACTTCCTCAAAATAATTATCTGCGATTCATCACCGGCGGAGGTGGTGTGGAGGTTTTGAGAACGCCGTGTATTTTCTGCGAAAGCAACTGCACATCAGGGGTGAGACAGAATGCAAAAGTATCGCGCCAAAAGACGGGATTTTTTGTATACGCAACCGAGGGAATGACGAGTCCATATCTTCGAAAGAGCGGTTGAACCCGATCGCCTCGTCCGTCGACAAATGCTTCACCGACAACCGCAACCTGAGGACGAAACTCCTGCACCCATCCTGCTTCAAGTTGCTGAACAACATGTGCAAGTGAGATCGCAACAAGTCCAACATTCAACCCGTTTGATCTCAGCTGTTCTGCGAGGGGTCCCCGGGCACCATCATCGCCTTCGACGAGGTACACCCGTGGTCGTGAATCTGTTTCTTGCATTGGCATACCGCCTATTGTACCGCGTTATTTCCGTTTTACCAGTTTGGCGGAGCGTACGATCTGCATCGGCTCACCATCGGGCCCGGTGAACTCAGTTGCCTGCGTCTGCATGACATACTGATTTAGGTAGTCCGAGACTGCTTGTTGTGCATCCTTGAGCTCTTCCTGCAGCTGTTTAATCGTGGACTGAACGGCAGATACCGCATCGGTCTTTACGATGCGCTGCTTGGCTTCGGTTCGTTTGCGAGTGAGCGTTTTGTGCTCGACATCTGCATCATTGTATTCCTTATCCTGTTCGAACGACTGCTTAAACATCTCCTTCTGACTGCGGAGCTTTTCACGAATCCGGGCAATGTCTGCAAGATGATTCTTGATCATCTGCTCGAGGTTGAGTTGAGATTGTAAATCTGTCATAGAACTGTCAGTATACTCAAAAAGGAGGAGACGATTCAACACCCAAACAGTACTTGACATATTGCAAATCGTTTGCAATAATCACTGTATGAGCCTTAATCAACATCTTCGATCCCATGGGTATCGATCGACACGATCGCGAGCTATCGTACTCGAGGCAGTTCAATCGCATCCTAAAACGGCGCATGAAATTTATCATGAGCTACAACAAGCAAACCATCGCATCAATCTTTCTTCGGTATACCGATCGCTTGATGTACTCAACGAACTGGGGATGATTCAGGAGGTTCATACGGGGGATCGTATCGCTCGCTATGAACGATCAGACCAGTCACACCACCATCATCTCATCTGCAAACGATGTGGTACGATTCGTGACATTCAGGTTTGCGACGAAGGACTGCTAAAAAAAGCAGCGTCAGTCGCTCCATTTCAGATCGATGACCACCGATTAGAATTTATTGGCATCTGTGGTCGATGCAGCAAATAACACACGTATGACATATCTCTATGCGCTCGTGAGCGTTGTGATCGTAAGCCTGATTTCATTAATCGGCGCAGTTACGCTCCCCATCGGCGAGAAACGCTTACAGAGCTTCCTTGCATATTTCATTAGTTTTTCTGCAGGAGCTTTGCTTGGAGATGTCCTGATTCATCTCCTGCCAGAGGTGGTCGAGGAAGTCGGACTCACACAGCACGTCTCACTCCAGATACTTGCCGGCATCCTGGTTACCTTCATCATAGAAAAGGTGATTCATTGGAAACATCATCATTCCCATCCGAGTAAACAAACATATCATCCCGTAACCACAATGACTCTTATCGGTGATAGTGTTCACAACTTTATCGACGGCCTTGTGATCGGTGCGAGTTATATGATCAGTCTACCTGCGGGTATTGCCACAACAATCGCAGTTGTGCTCCATGAAATTCCTCAGGAGATCGGTAACTTCGGTGTGTTGATACACGGTGGATATACGAAGTCGCGAGCCTTGTGGTTCAACTTTCTCACTGCGCTCACCGCAGTAGCTGGCACCATCATCGCGCTCGTTCTCAGTGGGAACGTACACGGTTCGGTAACAATGCTTTCTGCATTCGCGGCGGGAAACTTAATGTATATCGCAGCCTCCGATCTCATCCCGGAGATGCACAAGGAGACAGATCTCAAACGCAGTGCTCTTCAATTTATCACCATGATCCTCGGGATTCTTGTGATGATGGCGCTGTTGCTCCTCGAGTAACTTCAGCTGTGTGTGTACGCTCGTGACGCGAGGACTGTCGAAAGTGGAACGGCAAGAATGATACCGATTGAACTCACCAGAGTTCGAACAATCTCGGTTGCAACAACCTCCTGATTAAAAACCATGTCGGTGCGAATATTCTGCGAGTAGAACAAGAGAAACAGTGGGAGCGACGCTCCGGCGTAGACCAAAAAAAGCGTGTTAACCAATGATGAAATATGATCGCGGCCCACAACCATCGCGCGATGATACAGCTCCCGCGCGCTGAGATTATGTTTTGCAGATTGGATGGACTCAACGATTGAAACCTGTGAGATGGTAACATCATCAAGCACCCCCATCGCACCAAGGATGAATCCCGCCAGGAGAATACTCTGCACGCTCGCAGTAATTCCTTGCGCCTGGAGGAAGAGCGACTCTTCAGCTGAATACCCGGTAAGTCGTGCGAGTTGCACGAACAGTACTGAGAGAGCGCCGGTAATTCCGAGTGTGATAAAGGTGCTCACCACAGCGATTGTTGTTTTTTTCTGAAACCCATGCGATACATAAAACGTCAGTGGTATGATCACCAAAGAACCCCCGAGCATCACCGCTACAGGATTGTACCCGGCAATGATAAGTGGAAGGAGTCCTTTGGTGAGTACAAAAAATGAAAGGACCATTCCAAGAATCGAGAGCATTCCACGCATACGACCAATCCAAAGCACGACCAGAACAAACAACACTGTCAAGATCAGGAGAGCATCGTTCCGATAATAATCCGCAATGAAGATCGACTCACCGATGCGGGGATCTTTGATGTACGAAGCCAACACTCGATCACCTTCGCTCACCATAATCTTCGAATAGCGGAAGAACTGTTTTCCATCGAAGGTCCGCGTTTTTCCAACGAGTGGACCCTCATCGAAGCGCATGGTGATCAGCTGTTGCGCTGAGATTTTGAGGATGGTTGCCGGATATATCGTGGGAGACATAGACGATTGCAAATAGAATTGGCTAATTGTATCATGTTACTCTATGTCGAAAAATAATGT
>CAZHVF010000017.1:3859-13441 GCA_964535635.1 uncultured Gammaproteobacteria bacterium
ATTGCAAATAGAATTGGCTAATTGTATCATGTTACTCTATGTCGAAAAATAATGTTTTTCTTACCACGGTCTCTGTCGTCATCATCTTCGCATTCCTCATCATCGTCTACATTGCATCGAACCCAACTGGGTCGACCGATACGCAGGTATACACCCAGTTACAAAAAGTTCTCCCCGCCGATCATGTGAAATGGGGAATCGGGAAAAAGAATGTACTTGTGGAGTTCTCTGATTTTCAGTGTCCGGCGTGTGGCAACTTCCATCAACTCCTGAAAACCTATGAAGCTTCCGGATCTGCTGATGCGAAAGTGGCTTCAAATATCGCCTTCGTTTACAAGCATTTCCCACTTGAGAACATCCATAAGAATGCGCGTATAGCAGCCTATGCAGCTGAAGCTGCGGGGAAGCAGGGCAAGTTCTTTGAGATGGGGAATCTTCTATTTGATAACCAACGCCTCTGGGAGAATGAGTCGAATCCGACCCCCATCTTCGAATCATACGTAAAGGAGCTCAAGCTCGATCTCGCACAGTACCGAGTAGATGTAAAAAGTTCGGATGTGCAGAACAAGATCGATGGTGATCTTGTGCTTGGAAATCAGGTGAAGGTGAATGCTACTCCTTCGTTTTATCTCAACGGTAAGAAGCTCGAGTACACCACGCTTGCCGAGTTCAAAAACGCACTCACCGCAGCGCTTGCTACTGCCAAGTAATCACATTGGAATAGATCAACCTTCAGGCCTTATTCATGGCGGCGATTAGGATATAATATACCTATGTTCGCCCGCATACTCGGAAAACAGCTTCACTACGATGTTCTTGGAGCCGGTGACCCGATCCTTCTGGTCCATGGCTGGGGAGGCTCGCTCGAGAGTCTTCGCGGTCTTGGCAATCTTCTGGCGCTCACACAGCGTGTGATACTCGTCGACCTTCCTGGATTCGGATCGAGTGAAAATCCTGAACCTGACTGGGGGGTAGAGGAGTATGCGCAGGTACTGTCTAGCCTGATGGATGAACTGAAGATGAAAAAAACTTCGTACTTCGGGCACTCATTCGGAGGAAGTCTAGGTATCGTACTTGCAACCCGCAGACCGAAACTCATTCAACGCTTATTTTTATGCAACAGCGCTCTCAAACGACCGAACAAGACCGTGCAGATACCGCTTTTTCTGAAGGGCGTACTGCTTCGACAGAAACATCTGCGTATCTGGCTTTATCGGATCTTCTTCCCAAACTCAGATATCGCTAAACAACCCCATCTTGAGTCAAACTTTAAAAAAATCATGCAACAGGATGTCTCAGAATACGCTCCACAGATCTCGGTCCCTACTCACATTATCTGGGGAGCAGGGGACACCGTTACACCTGTAGCCTGGGCGCACGAACTCCACCAGACAATTAAGAAATCTACCCTTGCGATTATTCCAAACGCACGACATGGATTACCATTACGCGATCCTGAATCAGTTGTACACGAAATGCAGAAATATCTATGATCTACCTTCTTTTCGGCATCACGCTCATCAAGATTATTGATCTCTGCTATCTCTTTCAGATAAAGGAATATCGGTTCGATCGATTCCGCTCCACGTTCCTCGAAGAAGGACCGCTCAATATTCTCTACCTTCGCCAGCCTCGACTTCCGGCTAAATCGATGCGTAATTTGCTCGTTATATCGTTCGCTCTATTGATGCTTTGGATTGTTCTGACGCTCCGCAGTGAACTATGGTATAGCGTTGGCATAGTGGCGGTTACTCTGCTAATTTCTCCGGTGCTTGCTTGGGTCTGCGTCGCGGTCGGAGTAGTCCTCACGAAGCCAGTTGCATATACAATGCGCAGGCGAACGATCACTCAAGCGATAAAAAAATTACAATCACATGCACCAATCGTTAGCGTCGGCATCTCTGGTAGTTATGGAAAAACATCGACGAAGGAGTTTCTTTACCAGATGCTTTCGACAAAGTATCGAGTGGCAAAGACCGACGCGAATAAAAATACCGATGTCGGTGTTGCCCAGTCTATTCTTATGAACGTTGCACCTGACACCGAGTTTTTTATCGGCGAGGTTGGAGCGTATAAGAAGGGGGAGGTGCGTACCGCAGCGCTCGTATTTCATCCAAAACATGCAATAATCACTGCGTTTGGGAATCAACACCTCAGCCTTTATGGGTCACGGGAAAATCTCATCGAGGCAGAGGGAGAAATTCTTGAAATTCTTCCCACTGACGGTACCGCATACATAAACCGGGACATTTACTCGTTCGCACATACCTCAAAGCGTACGCCCGGTACCGTAACCTCCTTTTCGGCAACCTCGAAGGAAGCCGATGTCTACGCAACCGAGATCCGACTTGATCCACAGGATCGATTGACCGCAAAGATCCACTATCGGAATCATAGCTTCCGGATCACAACTCCGCTCGTGGGCGCGCACTCGATCGAAAACCTCCTTCCGTGCATCGCCTTCTGCCTTGATCATGGTATGACCCGCGCTGAGGTTGTCGCCGCACTCAAGAAGTTACAACCGATTCCAGGCAAGCTGAGCACACATCAAGGTCCAGGTGAGTCGTTTGTACTCAACGACACCGGAAACTCCTCGCTTCATGGATTTCTTGCGGCAATTGCCGCCATCGGGGACATGACCTACAAAAAAAACGCAATTATCAGTAAAGGAATTATAGAACTCGGAAAAGAGAAAGATTCTTCGTATAAACAGATCGTAAGTACCATAGCGAACAGACCGATACAGCTATTCACAACCGATTCTTTGTTCAAGAAATATGATACAACTGACCAGGTGACCGTATGTCGATCTGAGTCGGAGTTATTGGAGAAAATTCGACCATATCATACCCGATCAAGCCTCATCTTACTCGAGGGGAAGTTCAGCCCGCGTGTGGCACAGAACCTTATTCTGCTATAATGAAATCGCTATGATTTCGCTTGATCTAGCCCCAAACGAGAACGCCCACGATGCGATGGTTGCACTCTCGATTCTCGTCCAACCTTGGCGTTGGATCAAGGGAAAATACTCCGTACTTGCTAAAACAAAGCTCAAACGGTTTTTCCCAGGACATGAACCATTCCTTTTTCTCTCGGCACGAGGCGCACTCTATAAGACACTCCAGGCACTCCAGCTGAAGGAAGGCTCCGAGGTGCTCGTGCTCGGATTCACCTGTGAAGCTGTCGTCATTCCCATCACCGCACTCGGCCTCAAACCGGTCTTTATCGACATGGAGGATGAGACATACTCAGCTGAGTTTCGAAGCGTTAAGGAGCGACTCGGGACACAAACCAAGGTGATCATTCTTCAGCATACCTTCGGAATCACGCCCCGATACCGAGAAGAAGTACTCACCCTCGCTCATGCGAAGAAGATTACGGTTATCGAGGACCTCGCGCACGGCTTTGACCCCGAGGTGTTTGCGGGTGATGACGCTACCTCTATTAAACTCCTCTCGTTCGGTCGCTCAAAGGCGATCTCTTCGGTCTTCGGTGGTGCTACTCTTACCCGAGATGCAAAGCTTCAAGAACGACTCAAAAACATCGAAAAACGCCTCCTCAGACCGCAGACTGGTTTTGTATTCCGGTGCCTACTCTACAAACCGGTCAACGTGTTCATTCGAGCCTCATACAACACCGCGAAGCTCGGTCGCGCACTCCACTGGTTTCTCAACTCGATTCGATTTTTTCCCAAGGAACTGACCGAGCGAGAGAAACGAGGAACCTTCGATGACAAGATGGCGGCACTCTTTCCCAACGCCTTTGCAATTCTATTGAATGAACAGCTCAAGCAGTTCGAGTCGGTAACCGAGCAACGAAAGCGTGTCGTCGCAGAGTACAATGATGTCTTTCATAGCGTTGAGCACGTGCAGCCGCTCTGCCGTTATCCAGTACTTGTACAAGAACGGGACACGCTCATGACTTCTACAAAAGCCCAACATATCTACTTGAGTCGATGGTATCACACCGTCCAGTCGCCAGACGGGCAGTGTCCGGTTGCGGAGCGTGTCGCTGCGGAGATCGTAAATCTACCCACCACCTCTGTATCGCCAGAGAATCTAAAGAAGGTATTGAAGATGGTCGAAGTTCATACATTCCATCATCACGATTAACCAAGTCTCCGGAACTTCTTTCGAAGAAACTCAACAGAGTAGTTGAGCGCATATGACACGGGTTTTAAAATGAGATCTTGAGCAGGCACATACGCTACATCATGCCCGCCGAATCCGCGCTTGAAGACCGACACTCCATAGAATCGATGGTTCGTTTGGTCTGGCTTGGTCACACCCCAGAAGTTATACCGAGCACAACCTCGTCGTTTTGCCTCCTTGATCGCATCCCACTGAAGCAGATATGCGCCTGGAACACGCCTTCCTTCTTCGGTACTCGCGCCATAATGATATGTCGCTTCGTTTCGATAAAAAATAATGAATGCGGCGGCAAGTAACTTTTCACCGAGATAGGCGCGGTAGAGGAGAGCATTGCCGGTTGCGGCGAAGACCGCAAACTGTTCTTTGAGAAAGTTGCGAGAAAATGGAACAAATTTTTGGCGTTGTGAGGTCTGAATCTGAAGATCATAAAACTCATCAATGTCTGCAACATTAACCGACGTTGTAATACGTACTCCCGCCTTCTCTGCTTTCCGAATCTCATACCTCGTGGTCTTGCGCATGCCGTCCATCAACTCCTGCTCGGTGAGTCTGAGATCAAGCTGTGAAGTGAGATCCGCGGTGAGATGCATTGGCGCATCGTGAAATCCTAATCGTCGAAACAGCGATCTGGAAATCTCATTCTCAATAAGTTGTGGTCGAACGCGGACAAAGCTGGCACCATTCTGTGCGGCTCGCTCTCGAATGGCCTGAAAACAGCTCTGCACAACATCATGATCGCTCCAGTCAAGGATCGGCCCACCTGCAACAGTAAGGTATGTCCCACGCTTTGCACGCTCAACCACGGCGAGCGCCACGCCTTTGAGTTCTGCCCCGTGATAGAGACCAATTCGCTCAACAGACTTACCGATTCGTTTTTGAAACTCACCCCAGTGCCACGATTGAAGAAAGTTGGCGTCATGGTGTTGCGAAATGAACGACTCCCAAACCGATTCTTGATCGATGCTTCGCACGTCGATGGACATAGGTATAGTATAACGAGAAATATCCGATAAGTCTCTTACCGAACCCATTGTTCAAGTTGACTGACGATACTCGATCCACCAAAATACCCCGATCGGATGCGATACAGATATAAAATATTATCCTGCGTCTGCATGGCGCCAGGGATCACCGACACTGCGGCACTGAATCCTGCTTTTCTGGTTAATGGTAGCGTTCGTGCGGTAAAAGCTCCGTACGGATATGCAACCGTTTGCACACGGATACCAAGTCGCTTCTCAAGATCGACCTTACTTTCTCTCATCTGTTGAAATGCGGTCTCATCGGTCATATCCTTCAGGTATGCGTGATCCAAGGTGTGCGCGCCGATCTCGACCAGTCCGCTATCGCGGATCTGTTCCAGCTGCTGCTGGCTCAAAAATCCCGTACGACCAATATAGTGGTTGATCACATAGACCGTAGCCTTCACATGATATTTCTTCAGCAGCGGCAGTACTGACGTATAAAAATCGCTGTACCCATCATCAAATGTCAGCACAACGTTCTTTTTTGTGTACGGAATTGATCCGTCCAAGATGTGAGGAACTTCACGTACGAAAAATGTTCTATATTTTGCCTCATTCAAAGCTCTGATTTCAGCTTCGAGCGTATTTGGATTAATACTTAACGACTTACGCTTTGTGTCGTTTGGATCTGTCAGATACTCCACGTAATGGTACATGACAATTGGTATCTTCAATCTTCGGCTATTTCTCGCTGGAATTGGTAGCCCTGGTGGCTGTATGAGTGCGCTGTAATGAGCATACTTCACATACAGTCCGCGAAACACACCAAACACAATTACGCATAAAATAATCGCGACTCCCACCCAGTAGGTCACGTGTGGGTTGTCGTGGCGGGAAGAAGGAACTTTTCGCTTTTGAGGCATAGATCATATTATACCCACCTCTCTACTACAAAAATAAATGGAAAATAGGGTAGTAATGGCTTTAGATTGTTATGACGGTCTAAATAGGGGATTAGCCACAGATAAAACCAGACAGATCCGGCAGGAGGAGGAAAAAGGGAAGAATTGATGAATATCGCAGAATTAAAACGGAAATTAAACAATAAAAAATGATAAATGCAAAATATCAAAACTCAACACTCCTCCTCCGTCAGCCACGAACTACGTCGTAAAAGATACAATTTACGACGTTGTACATCCTTGCTTCTCTGCGGTAATTCCTCCCATTTTTGCCGTCTATGGTCTGTCCTTGATTATTGCCATAGATGCTCATAAGAGAGCGTTATCACTCTGCTCCCTCGATTATTTACATCAAAAAAACATATAATGCCGTTTTTTACACTCTTTTACTCTCAAGAGAGGTCTCTTTAACCACCTCTCTGATCGAACTCAGGGATCCGAATTAAGCCATCTAATTTAGAGCGTTTTAATGCTCCGAAATACATTATTTGAGGCTAATTACTACACTGGGAGCATGATACATGTTCTATATAGCTTGTTATGACGCTCTGAATTATTATTTTCGTGCCTAATTTACAACTGTCACCGTTGTAGCGTAGCTGTTCTAGAGCGTAGTGACGGTCTAATATGTGTTGTTTGAGGCTAATATCACGAAGGTCACAATAGTCCATCCACATTTCAAAGAGAGTTATCCACATTTCCACACAGAGTCATCAATCCAATATTGTTTAGACCGCCAGAACAATCCAATTAATGTTTTTTAGCCTTGATTTTATTGGTGTATACTGTGATTAAATGTCTTATAGTAATTACACGAACGTGAATAATTGCTATAGGATAAACTCACGTCCGTATGTTGTACCACTTCCCTCTCCTCTACTCATGTCTCCGTAAATTTTTTTGAGGTATAGCCGAAGCTAGATCGAGGCTATTTTATGAGTTATTTTACGTAGTCCAATGTATGTATTGATCCGGATTTCGTGTTACCAACCGAGGAGCGTGAGCCCTGCGGCCAACCAGACAAAGACGAGGACCACGACATATTCTCGGATAACGGTTCTGAACAACCGATTATCGAGATGTGCGCTCGTTAGTCCGCTGAGGCTGTAATACGTCGCGGCAAGCATTAATGCAAGCACAGAGCCGCGGAGCGGGAGAAACGACACGATAATAGCCGTCTCTGCCATCAGAACCGCGACAAACAGTGCATGATTCTGTACCTCACGTGAAAGTTGGAGGTCGAGTTTAATCGTCCAGAAGAGCTGAAGTGCGAGTACGTATGAAATGATCCCCGCTCCGAGCGCGTTGACAATAAAATATTCACGTAAGGAAAAAATAATACTTGTCGACAGGAAAACGAGGAAGGTTTGGAAAAAGTAATTTACCGAGAATGCAGCCTTATAGAGCCTTAAGCTCTTCTCTACCCCAACGTTAAATATATTCGACGTGAGGAATAATGCATATATCGAAACCGAGTAAATAAACAAAAATGGGATGCGTGTCAGCCAACGGACGGGAAAGAGAAAGTAGAACGAGTAACACATCGCAGTGAACAGCACCGGCATAATGAATAGCGTCCCCCACTCTACTTTTTCAATGTCCTCAATGATCGCAAGATAGGTGAGCCCGTACGCAAGAATCAATCCCACCGGGACGAATACCCACATGAAGTCAAAGGAAAAGAAGGTGGTAAAGAGTAGGTATGCAGTGAGAAGCACACTTGCAGATACGAAGCGAACTCTCTTCTCTACCTTCAGAAGATGTCGGGTAAGAAACGGCATTTTGAGGAACGCCGTGGCTTTTTTTACAAATGGCTTCATACGTCCATTAATCTGGAAATACCGCATTGGTGAAGACCTGCTGCACATCATCAAGCTCCTCTAACTGTTCCAGAATTCCGAGAATCGTGTCTGAAACCGCCCGATCGGCGATCTCCATGTTAAACAGAGGCGTATATTCAAGTTCTGGACTGTGTGTAACCTGGAAGAGATATGCTACAGAACCCTGCGTCCCAAGCTTACCTCCCGCTCGCTCAACTACAGACCGGACTTCGTTGAAGGTCCTATTGGAGTTGTCGGTCGTCGCATGCACAACAAGAGCTACCCCCTGTGGACCGTACCCCTCATAAATTACTTCTTTGAGGTTGTTCTTGTCCGGTCCTGATCCTTTCTCAATTGCACGTTGAATATTATCCTTTGGCATGTTCGACTCTCTCGCCTTGTCGATCGCCAACCGAAGCTTGAGATTGAGATTTGGATCGGTCATTCCCCCACCCTCGACAACCGCGATGGTGATGAGTTTTGATAGCTTGGAAAAAATTTTACCGCGTTCTTTGTCGTTTGCGGCTTTTTTATGCTTTATTTGTTTCCACTTTGAATGTCCAGCCATTATGTGTTATTATACTTGACCCGTTCCAAAAATCGGGGTTGACTTGACTCGTATATTACCTATACTTAATTTTCATTATGAACGACCACGACCTACTCGAACAACAAGCGATAGATGCCGCAATTAACCTCGACTGGAAACAAGCAATTGCGCTGAACAAAAAGCTCTTAAAAGAGCACAAAACTGACCTCAACTGCATACTCAGGCTTGCCTTCGCATTTTTACAGTCTCAGGACTTCGTCAACGCAAAAAAATTCTATAAACAGGTACTTAAAATTCAGTCAGAAAACCCAATCGCGCAAGAGCATCTTGAACGCATTCAGATTTTGGAAAAACGCGGCTCCAAAGTTTCAACACATCGGTTAAATAAGTTCGATCCAAACCTTTTTTTGGAGGTGCCAGGGAAGACGCGGACCGCAATCCTCCTCAACATCGGCCAGAAAAATATCCTCGCCCAGCTCACGGTCGGCGTAGAGGTTATTATCAAGCCAAAGAAGGTGAAAGCAGAGATTCGAACTACGGATAATGAGTACGTTGGTGCGTTGCCAGACGATCTGTCGAAGCGCTTATCGCTCTTCATCAAGGCAGGGAGTGAATACACATGCTTCATCAAAGAGGTTTCTATCACGAAGGTTGTTGTGTTTATCCGAGAGGAAAAGAAAGGTAAGAAGGTCCAGAAATTCAGTTCCTTCCCAAAGAATGTTCAGTCAAATATGGGTCGTGTCGGTTCTGAAGAAGAGGGAAAAACAACATCAGAGGAAGATGACGATCTCGGCGATGCCTCAGAAAACGAACTCGAACGTCTTGCAGAGAGCCTCAATCATGAGGACAAAGACTTTCTCAACTTTGAGCGAGAGGATGAGGACGAGAGCGAAGAGTAATGCTTTGTTCCGTGCTTATAGAACACAATTCTCCCCGACTTCTTGACATATCCAGAGGTACGAAAATCCTTCATCGACCGCTTTGCAAGCAAAAATGAACAGATCGCAATACAGATGGTAATTACAATGAGCGACTCCATATGTGTATTATAGCGCCCAACTTTTCTCGAGTGTACCTAGCTCCAGTATAATATCAGATCGCTCCACTGAGCCCTGACGAACGCTACATACAAAA
>CAZHVF010000018.1:0-12774 GCA_964535635.1 uncultured Gammaproteobacteria bacterium
CCCTGTACGAAGGAGTTTTTCAAATGTCTAGCAAATGTGCTCATTTCACTCATTATACAGTCATGCAATGGATTATAATAGAAGGATAAACTGCATTATGGATGCAATTCGTAACTTCGCCATCATCGCCCATATCGACCATGGAAAATCAACACTCGCCGACCGCTTATTGGAGATTACGGGAGTGATTTCGAAGAACAACCATGAAGAACAGTTGCTTGACCGTAATCCCATTTCTCGTGAACGTGGGATAACGATCAAGCTTGCGCCTGTGTTGATGAGCTACCGAATGGACGAGGCTCAGTACGAGCTGAATCTCATTGACACACCTGGACATGTAGATTTTTCATATGAAGTTGATCGAACGCTTTCATGTGTCGAGGGAGCAATTCTTCTAGTAGATGCGACGCAAGGTATCCAGGCGCAAACGATTTCAAATGCATATAAGGCGGTAGAAAAAAACCTTGTCATCATCCCGGTGATTAACAAGATCGACCTTCCCCATGCAAACGTCGAGAGGACGAAACAACAGCTTGTCGACTTCCTCGGATTCCGGACAGATGAGATGCATGAGATTTCTGCTAAAACAGGTGAAGGTGTTGAGCGTCTCCTCCACGATATTATTAAGCGAGTACCTCCACCGAGAGAGTATCGTTCCGATGAAGGCGCACAAAAAGAAGCTCTTATCTTCGATTCATACTACGATTCTCACCGAGGTGTTATTGCATTTGTCCGAGTGTTTAAGGGCGCGTTAAAAAAACACGATCGAGTAAAGCTCTTTGCTCAGAAGGAGGTATTTGATGTTGGTGAGGTTGGAATCTTTAATCCGGACCTCACGCAAACCGATTCATTGTCCGCAGGTGAAATCGGATATGTAGTTACGAGTCTGAAAGACATACACCAGGTACGAGTTGGAGACAGTGTTACAAATGATAAGGCAGATGCTACGATGCTAGCCGGGTACAAAAAAGTGAAGTCGATGGTCTTTGCATCAATCTTCCCGACCGATACCGCGGATTATCTTAACCTGAAGAAGGCGCTCGAAAAACTGTATCTCAACGACTCGTCTCTCGAGTTTACTCCGATCTATAGTCAGGCATTGGGCGCTGGTTTCCGTGTTGGATTTCTTGGGTTGCTTCATGCCGATGTGGTGCGAGAGCGACTGGAGCGAGAGTACGAACTCCACCTCGTGCTCACTCCCCCACAGGTTGAGTATAAGTATGAGCAAGGAACTTTTTTGGAGCCGTATGTCAAAATATTTATGGTCCTTCCACCTGAGTATCAGGGAGTTGTGATGACCTTATGTCAAGAATATCGTGGGCAGTTTATCACGATGGATAACCGAAATCAGATAACGCTTACCTACGAAATGCCGCTATCAGAAATGATCTCTGATTTTTTTGATCGTTTAAAGAGTGTCAGTTCAGGCTACGCTTCACTGGACTGGGAGCTTGTCCGATACGAACCCGTGAAAGCCGATAAGCTAACAGTTCTTATAAATGGTGATCCAGTCGAAGAGTTTTCTGAAATCGTTGTTCAGGAGCGAGCGCAGGAAAAGGCAATGGCGTTGGTTAAGCGATTGAGAGATGTTATTCATCGTCAGCAGTATGAGATTAAGATACAAGGCCAGTTCAAAGGGAAGATTATTGCGTCCGAGCGAATCGCGCCGTTTCGAAAAGACGTGCTGATTAAAAATAGCAAGGTTATTGGAGCTGGAGACGTAGGAAGAAAGCGAAAGCTTCTCGAAAAACAAAAAGAAGGCAAGAAGCGGATGAAGATGATCGGTAAGGTGGAGATACCGAAAGAAGCGTTTCTCAAGCTATTCAACAAAAAAGATTAGTCGACTGTAGTCCATTGAATGTAGGGATCTTTCTTCATAAAGGTCAACTGACGTTTTGCATACTGAACCTCTGCGGTCGTCCATCTCATGATCGCCTCCTCTAGCGAGAGCTCTCCATTAAGATGCGCGATGAGCTGCGTGTATCCTATCGTCTGAAGTCCGGGATCTGTTTTTTTATACCCGTTTTTCAGGAGTGATCGCGTCTCATCCAGCGCACCATCCTTGAGACGTTGCTCAACGCGAGACTGGATCTTTTTTCGCGCCACGTCAGGATTTGGATGTTTCAGCCCTATGATGTTCAGGTCGTACATTGTAGATATACCATGAGTTGGAGGTACCGATCGAGTAGGTTTACGAGAATCGATTGAGGAGTAAATCTCAATTTGGCGAATAAGACGACGGGGATTATTCCAGTCACTCGAATTAAGATGATGATTCGAATGTAGACGGTTGAGCATATTCTGAAGTTCCTCTTTTGATTTTTGAGAAAGTTCTTCACGAAGTTGAGGATTTGGCTGTACTTGTATGGACTGCCCATATAGGAGGTGTTGTATGTAGAGATATGTACCACCTACGACAATCGGGGTCTTTCCACGTTTAAGAATGTCGGCGATTTTCATTATTGCCAACAGGACGAAATCGTACGATGAAAACGGCTGATCCGGAGTAACGCAGTCCTGCAAATGAACTGGAATGTTCTTCTGGAACGGTTTAGCAGAATCTTTTCCGGTTACGACGTCAAGATATCGGTAAACATGTCGAGAATCAGCATTCACAATCTCTCCATCGTATTCCAATGCTTTGTCGACGGCGAGGTCTGTTTTGCCAGTTGCGGTCTGTCCCGTTATAACAAATACTTTCACGATCTTAATCGCTCAACTGGAGATATGCTGCATCGAGTAGATTTTTATATAAGTACAGTACGTCCAACGGTCCTGTTCCGTGCGGAGTTTGCGTATACCAACCTGCAATCTGTTTAACCTCATCCTCGTCGTAGTCTCCTAAGAGTTTACCGTTCTCTTTTCGTAAGCCTGTATTTATCAGTGACACACCTTTTTTTAATGATGTTCCATCAAATATCTTCTTTCCGACCGAGGTAATAATAATATCAGCCTCTCGATAGTACTGGTGAGGGTCAAAGGTACCACTGTTCACACTAATGAAATTAATCCGAAACTCTTGCAGTGCTCGTAAGATTGCGGATCCACCCGTAACACCTCTTCCGACCAGTACGATCTTCTTATGTTTGAGTTCTTGTTTAAACGTTAATTTATCCTCTGTCGGGCTGGGATATGAAACGGCTGTGGATGTGGTCGGGCGTGAAATAAATTTCAGCAGATGAAGAACAACAAGTCCCAATGGAGGAAGGTGGGGTGACTTGGGCCGATGACCTTCGATATCTTTTACCGCTGGAATGTAGTTGTACAGCGTATCACTCTGTAGTCTGGCAGGGAGCGGAAGTTGGATAATCACACCGGTGGTGTCGGGTCGATGCGCTAACTCTTTTAGTTGTGATGCAAATTCAAGAAATGACGGTGCTTTCTCAATGTGGACGAACTCGAATGTGATGCCGAGCTCCTTCGCTACCCGTTTTTTGATTGCGACAAATGAAAGTTGATCTGCTTCTGAGCCGATCAAAATTGCGACGAGTTTAGGAGTGACACCCTTTTTTTTAAGATCGGCAACCTTCTTGACAAGGTCACGCTTCATGGAGGTTGCAAGATCGCTACATGGTATTTTCATGACAGCTTATTGTGAAGCTCTATTATATCACACGAGCGCAGCTGTAGATACTTTATCTCCCGTCTGCGAAAACCTCATGAGAATTACTCCCTTCGCGCTTCTCGATCGGGATGGAATGTCTTTGAGCGGAATCTTTACGACCTGACCTTGGCTACTGGTGATAATCACTCCCTCATCACCGGTGTGAACAATTTCGACAAATGCTATTTTGCCCATCTTATCATCGACTGAGGCGACCTTCACTCCCTTACCTGCGCGATGCTGTCCCTTGAAGTTTGAGAGTTGGGTTTTTTTACCTATCCCTTTCTCACCAATGACGAAGAGGTCTTGCTTGAACTCATCTGTACCAAACGCGTGGGCCGCAACAACACCGTTTGTATCTTCTAAGGTTATTCCCTTCACACCCATCGAGGAGCGTCCCGTTGGCCGAATTTCTGACTCATTGAACACAATCGCCTTTCCATCGCGTGTGGTGAGAATCACATACTTCTTTCCATCTGTAAGATTTACCCAAAGGAGCTCATCACCTGCATCGAGCTTGATAGCGACGATTCCGTTCGCCCGAATGTGGGCGAACTGATCAAATGGTGTTTTTTTAACGGTTCCACACTTCGTTGACATGAGTACAAAGGTGTTGCTGTTCATTGGCGCATCTTTATCGTACGTAAGTAGGGAGGTGATCTTTTCCTCTGGACGAAGTGTAACAAGATTCGCAATCGCCTTACCTTTCGAGGTTCGGGTTCCTTGGGGTATCTCCCATATTCTCGTCTGGAAGACGCGACCCTGATTCGAGAAGAATAAGATGTAATCGTGCGCCATTGCCGGCTTCACAAACGCTACATTGTCCGTTTCTTTTGTCTCAATACCCATAACGCCCTTGCCTCCTCGATTCTGCACCTTAAAGGTTTCCTTGGCAACCTGTTTAATGTACCCTTCTTTCGTCATTACAACGATTACTTCTTTATTCTCAATAAGCTGCTCATCGGTGATCTCTCCTGGTTTGGATTTGATTACCTTGGTTCGTCGATCATCACCATACTTCTGTTTTACCTCTGCGAGCTCGTCCTTGATGACCTGAAGAATCTTGAACACATCGGTAAGAAGGCCGGTGAGATAGGTGATCAGTTTTTTCAGTTCCTTCAACTCTTCTTCGATCTTTGAGCGTTCGAGTCCGGTCAGTCGCTTGAGCTGCATGTCAAGAATTGCTTGCGATTGGATATCAGACAGTTTAAACTTCGACATCAGTTTTTCCTTTGCCTCTGCCTCGGTTTTGGATTTCTTAATAATGTCGACCACCTCATCGATATTGTCGAGCGCGATCAGGTATCCTTCGAGAATATGTGCGCGTGCTTTTGCTTCCGCGAGTTCATATTCGGATCGTTTGATGATTACATCGACTCTGTGTCGAAGATAATGTTCGAGAATCTGTTTTAGGCCGAGTGTCTGTGGGATGCCATCCACGAGTGCGACAATGTTGACCGGGAAGGTAGTTTGAAGTTCGGTAAACTTAAAAAGATTATTCAATACTTTCTTGTACGACGCATCTCGTTTCAGCTCGATGACAATACGAATCCCATCACGATCTGACTCGTCACGAAGATCTGAAATTCCTACGATTTTTTTGTCGGTCACCAAGGTTGCGATTTTCTCAACGAGATTTGCTTTATTAACCTGATATGGCAGCTCAGTTACGACGATTGAAGTTCGTCCTCGGTCAAGCTCTTCTTCTTTCACAACTCCACGGATAAGAATCTTACCGCGACCCGTAGAATAAACTTCTTGGATATCTTTTGCGCCGTAGATTACTCCGTGTGTTGGAAAGTCAGGTCCTTTTACATACTCCAGAAGTTCTTCAACGGTGGTATTATAGACAAGATGTTCAACTTCTTTCTTTGCATCGCCGGTTCGCTTTTTGGTTTCGTCCGCATTTTTAAGCGCTGCTTTTTCGATGCTGTAGGTAACTGCATCAATGAGCTCTGAGAGGTTGTGTGGTGGGATCTTTGTAGCCATTCCAACCGCGATACCCTCAGCGCCCATGAGAAGAAGGTTCGGAAGTTTTGATGGTAAATAGACCGGTTCTTTCAATCGCCCATCAAAGTTGTCGGTATACGATACGGTATCTTTCTCGATATCAAGCAGCATCTCTTCGGCAATTTTTGCAAGCTTTACCTCGGTGTAACGCATTGCCGCTGGAGGATCACCATCGATGGAGCCGAAGTTACCTTGTCCTTTAACGAGTGGATATCGCATCGTGAACTCTTGAGCCATACGAGCGAGCGCCTCATAGACAGGAGCATCACCGTGCGGATGGTACTTTCCAAGCACCTCGCCGACGACGGTTGCAGACTTTGAGAACCGAGCGCTAAATGAGAGTCCGAGTTTATGCATTGCATACAAAATGCGTCGGTGAACCGGCTTCAAGCCATCGCGAACATCCGGAAGGGCGCGCGACACAATAACAGACATTGCGTAGTCGAGGTACGCACGCTTCATCTCGGAGACGATCTCCGCGGTCTGAATTCCTTTTTGAATAGTTTTGTCACTGTCGCTCATAGTTCAGTTCGTTACTTGACGAGTGATCTTTGCACCACTTCGAGTGCGGCGTCGACTCCCAGGAAGTCCTTCGTCTTTACCCATTTATTTGGCTCGAGATCTTTATAGTGATCAAAATAATGTTTGATTTTTTTCTTCACGATCTCATCAAGTTGATCCACGGAGTCAATATGTGCATGAAACGGATCAGCCTTCTTGGAAGGTAGGGCGATGATCTTGGTATCCACACCCGCCTCATCCTCCATCTCAAGCATCCCGATTATTCTCGCTTCGATACCGACACCAGGGTGGAGCGGTTGAGGAGTGATTACAAGCGCATCGAGCGGGTCTCCGTCCTCACCATGTGTTCCTGGGATAAAGCCATAGTTGGCTGGAAATGCCATTGTTGTGTATGCGAAACGATCGACCATTACAAGTTCTGTGTCCTTGTCGACTTCGTATTTAATAAACGCACCTTCTGGGATCTCAACAACTACTAACACCTCACCCTTCGCAGGATTCTTGCCTGCTGATAGTTTTGATAGGTTCATATTTTTCTCAATAATTAATAACAATTAGATATCGAGGTTGGCTAGCTTCGCATGCGTAACAATAAACTTTTTTCGTGGTGGAACCTCATCACCCATCAACATCGTAAAGACATGATCTGCTTCCTGCGCATCATCGATTGTTACTTGCTTGAGTATTCGATTATTTGGATTCATCGTAGTTTCCCACAACTGCTCTGCATTCATCTCGCCCAGACCTTTATATCGTTGAACCGTTGGATTTCCGCCCATTCGCTGAATCGCACTGTCTCGCTGCTCGACCGTAAAAGCGTATTCGATCTTTTTTCCAAAATGAACTTTAAAGAGTGGCGGCTGGGCAATGTAGAGATGACCTTTCGCGATAATATCCGGGAGATGTCGGAAAAAGAAGGTGAGTAACAGCGTTCGAATATGTTCACCGTCGACATCTGCGTCGGTCATAATAGCAATCTTGTGATAGCGGAGCTTCTGATAATCGATATTCTCACCGATACCCATCCCCAACGCGATTACCAGATCCTTCAGTTCTTTGAATGACAGCACCTTGTCAAGATAGGCTCGTTCTGTATTGAGAACTTTACCTCGAAGTGGAAGAATTGCCTGAAACTTTCGATTTCTGCCTTGCTTTGCGGTTCCTCCTGCGGAGTTTCCCTCCACTAAGAAGAGCTCTGAAAGTGCAGGATCTTTTTCAGAACAGTCTGCTAACTTACCGGGCAGCGTCGCTCCCTCGAGAGCGCCCTTTCTGAGAACTGCCTCTTTAGCAGCCTTGGCAGCGAGCCGAGCCTTTTGTGCAAGAATGATCCTCGCTACGATGTCCCGCGCAACACGTGGATTTTCTTCAAAAAAGACATCAAGGTGTTCGCCCACGAGTTGCTGAACTAAGGTCTGGACCTCAGAGTTTCCGAGCTTGGTTTTTGTCTGACCTTCAAACTGAAGATTTGTTGACGGCATTTTCACATACACAATCGCCGAAAGACCTTCCTTTGTATCCTCTCCCGTTATTGCATCTTTGAGATCCTTCTCGCTGAGAATACTCTTCGCATAACTATTGATCGATTTTGTCAGCGCAATCCTAAAACCAGTGAGATGAGTTCCTCCCTCATGTGTGTTGATGACATTCACGAATGACATGACGTGCTCATTAATGGAGTCGTTGTACTGAATTGCAACCTCGACCTCCTTATCATCAACCTGTCGTTTGAAAGAGATTGGATCATGTACGGTTTTTTTACCTCTGTTAATGTCTCGGAGGAGTGAGAGAATACCACCATCGAAGTAGTATGCGACTTTATCTCCGGTCTTTTTATTTTCTACCTTGAATGAGACGTTGTTAATGAGATACGCGCGCTCCTTTACCTGCTTTTTAAAGTTGTTGTAATGTATCTCGATTGTTTCCTTGAATATTTCCGCGTCTGGAAGAAATGAAACAGCGGTTCCGTGTTCGTATGGGAACTTCAACTGTGACTCCTTTACCTTTTTGACCGGCCCTAATGGGATACCGCGTCGATATTCCTGTCGGTGGATTCCTCCGTCGCGTTTTACCTCAACGATGACATGTTCCGAAAGAGCGTTTACCACCGATGCTCCTACACCATGGAGTCCTCCCGATACCTTGTATGCAGATGTTGTAAATTTTCCTCCTGCATGGAGTTTGGTCATGACGAGTTCGAGCGCCGATGTTTTATACTTTGCATTGGTTTCAACCGGGATTCCTCGACCATCATCAAACACGGTGAGATAATTATCGTCACCAATAATGACCGAGATATTTTTACAGAATCCTGCAAGCGATTCGTCGATTGCATTATCGAGAATTTCCTGGAGACAGTGATTTACACCTGCTTGGGACGTGGAGCCAATATACATGCCCGGACGCTTTCGAACAGGCTCGAGTCCTTCCAAAACGACGATAGACTCTGCGCTGTATCCGGCCTTCGATTGCTTTGACATGTCATACCATTGTACAGGATTTTTTGTGGCTAGTCTAGCCTAAATTACGAAAAACCCCGCCGTGTGGCGGGGTTTTAAAAATGACGTTATTATGAGGGTAAACTCAGGTTGTAATATTACTTGAGTTCGACCTTTGCACCTGCTGCTTCGAGCTTTTTCTTTGCCTCTTCTGCAACTTCCTTCTTTACGTCTTTCAAAAGTTCTTGTGGTGCTGACTCAGCGACTTTCTTTGCCTCCATTAATCCAAGTTGTGGATTAATTTCTCGTACTGCCTTAATCACACCAAGTTTATTATCACCTGATGCTGCGAGTACAACGGTAAAGGAAGTCTTTTCTTCAGCTGGTTCGCCAGATGCTGCCCCTGCTGCTGCTGGAGCTGCTACTGCCGCCATTGCGGTGACACCAAACTTTTCTTCAAGATACGAAGCGAGTTCTGCCACTTCAACTACGGTAAGCCCCTCAATCTGCTCTGCGATTTTCTGAGTTTTTTCTGATAATTCTGCCATGAAATGTGTCACCTCTCTTTCTTTAAGATTAATTACTTTGTTTTGCACGTTCCTTCAGAACGAGTGTTAACTTAGTAATGTTAAACTTCAATGCGTATACAAGCTTGCTTGATGGCGATTTCAGTCCACCAATCACCTTCGCAATTAGCTCATCCTTCCCAGGAAGCGTTGCGATCTTTTGGAGTTCGGGTGCAAGGTAAATCGTGCTATCAAGAACTCCGGCTTTGAATGAGAGAGTGCTATCCTTTTTTGCGAAGGTATGAAATGCCTTGAGGCCTTTTGCATAGTCCTCCCCAAGAGTGAGAACTGCGGTACTTTCCTTCAATGGAAATACTTTTGCGATAAGATCCTTTAGCTCAGTTCGTGCCGATGCCTGTGACTCAAGCGACTTCTGGATAAGGGTATTTTTTACGACACGAATTTTTGCAGAGGAATCTTTGAGGCTCCTACGGAGCTCTTCTAATGATTTATGAGTTGTCTTCTCGTACTTAATGAGTGCGAAATGATGAGCGTTCGAAAGAAGCGATGTGAGTTCCTCAACCTGAGTTTTTTTTGCTAGATTTGCCATATGTTTACTATTCGGGAAGTCGATCTTACGTCCTCACGGACAGCCCGAGGTCTTTGTAAAACTTAGTTCTAATTATATCTTACCAATCGCAGACTATCAAGAGCTTTGCGTCTCCGCATCACACTGATTAAAGCTCTCCGAGGAGTTCTTTCAGCGACTTTGGTTCATTCTCATTTGATTTGCCTTTTTTCTTGGACTTTCCACCGCCCTGCGCCTGCATTGTCTGCGCAAGCTGCTGCTTTTTGTGGAAGCTCTCTACTCTACCCTTCGTATCGATAAATTTGTGCTCTCCCGTGAAATACGGATGACACTTCGCACATACATCGATCGTGATCGAAGGTTTCAACGACTTAGTGGTAAAGGTATTTCCACAGGAGCAGACAACGGTCGACTCAATATACTGTGGATGAATTGCTGTTTGCATACTGTCTGGGAACGCGAAACGATTAGATGTTACGCGAGAACATAATTATACCACACGGCGTGTGGAGAGGTAAAGCTGTATATCTTGATAGTGATCAAATGCGAATGATTCCTCGGGTGGAAGGTCCTGAATATCGAACCACTGTATTTCGCTAACTTCGGCGTCAGATAAGCCGGTCTTTGAGACTGGGTGGGCAATATATACAAAGGAGATGTTTTGTCGATCCTCCTTCGGGCGGTCTGGATTGTCCTTTACCCTCAAGAGTTGATCAATGACAATATCGTAACCTGTTTCTTCCCTCACTTCGCGTACCGCGCACTGCTCGATCGTTTCGTCGCGATCAACGTACCCTCCGACGAGCGCATATTTACCCCCATTCGATAGGTGTGGTGCACGCTTGATGATCAGAATCTTGTTCTCTTCAACGACAAGAACATCGGTAACCGCATGTCGAAGTGATGTTGAACCGCCGTCTTCGAAACTGCAGGTGATCATGGCATATTATATACCTATGGGCGACCGAGTAACTGGTTGTGTTTGATTCCTCTACCTGCGTATAATGAAGATACTGCACCGAGGTGCAGTTTTTCCATTTTATTATGAGTAGTAGTTCACAGCCCTTCTCGGTAAAAAAGCTACTCTTCCTCAGTCTCGGCGCACTCGGTGTTGTATTTGGCGACATTGCGACCTCACCGCTCTACGCGATGAACGAGATGTTCTTTGGACACGCACATCTTGCGAGATCTCCGCAGGCGGTGATCGGTGCGATCAGTGTTGTGTTCTGGGCCTTAACGATCATTATCTCATTCAAGTACGTGTTGTTTGTTCTTCGTGCGGATAACAAGGGTGAAGGCGGCGTGTTCGCCTTAATGGGTCTCTTGAAGCAGAAGAAACTCGGTTGGTACTGGTTCATCATACCGGTTCTCACCTTCGCCGCCGGTCTTTTATTTGGTGATGGGATTATTACGCCCGCAATCAGCGTGATCTCAGCAGTCGAGGGACTGAAGCTCGCGGCACCACAACTCGACTCCTTTATTGTGCCGATCACAATACTGATACTCACCGGACTCTTTTCGATCCAGAGGAACGGAACAGAGAAGGTTGGAAAGTTTTTCGGTCCGGTCGTGGTTACCTGGCTACTCGCAATTTCTTGTATTGGCATTATGCATATTGTTCGGTATCCGTCAATCCTTCAGGCGGTCAATCCCCTCGCCGCAGTTCAGTTTTTTGCTCAACAAGGATTTCATAAGATTCTCATTCTGATGGGTTCGGTGATGCTTGTCGTTACCGGCGGTGAGGCACTGTATGCAGATATGGGACACTTTGGAAAAAATCCCATTCGACTGAGTTGGTTCTCGCTCGTCTATCCAGCACTGCTGTTCTCCTACTTCGGGCAGGGCGCCTATCTTCTCAGCGGAAGCAACATACAAGGGAACAATATATTTTTTAGTATGGTTCCACAACCCCTCTTGATTCCGATGATTTTACTTGCAACCTGTGCGACGGTGATCGCATCACAGGCGTTGATCTCCGGCGTCTTCTCTCTCACCTCGCAAGCAGTTTCGATGGGAGTACTTCCCTACATGGAGATCGTGCAGACCCATGAGGATCATGAGGGTCAGCGCTACATCCCGTTTATCAACTGGGCCCTGTTCATCGGATGCGTTCTTCTTGTTCTAGGATTTCAGAGTAGTACCAATCTTGCAGGTGCATACGGACTTGCAGTCTCGGGCGATATGCTGATCACGACCATCGCATTAGCGGGTGTTGCGGTTTTTTATTGGCGATGGAAGATCTGGAGTATCATACTTTTTTTTACTCCTCTTGCCGTGCTTGATCTTGCATTTCTCACCTCAAATTCTCTCAAGATCTTTGCCGGAGGTTACATTCCGCTCTCGATCGGGGCATTGATGTTTATCGCGATGCGTATCTGGCAGTGGGGGAGAAAACATGTCAAACATGCGTTCGGTCAGTATGAACGAATGTCTGTCGGAGAGCTCATCGAGGAGAAGAAACAACAGACAGAGTTTATTCCTCGATCGATGATCGTACTCTCCCCCGACACGATCGACGAACATTCAGATGATGTTCCGATGCTGAAACAGCTGTTCTGGGATCGCTATGGCATCCTTCCCAAGCATCTTATCTTTCTGACGGTAATCTCTGAAAACAGTCCGTACATACCGGATCATGAACGATACAACGTATACCCTCTCTTCGAAGATGAGAAGAAAGGGAGCATCGTCTCGGTTGAACTCCATTTCGGCTTTATGGAAGAGCGTAATGTGGAGCGAATGCTTGAGCGGCTTGCCAAAGATCATCTCGTACACATCGATCTAGAGTCGGAGAAGTGGCTTGTTCACGCCCTTCACGAACGTATATCGCTCCGGAGTGGTAGTTCGATAGCGAAGATGTTCGCGTACAATATCTTCCGAGTGATGTCGAGGATCTCGATGTCCGCCGATCAGTACTTTCATCTCGGACGAAAGGTAGGGCTTTCGCTCGAGATCTATCCAGTGAAGATTTAGTTCATTCCAAAAACCTTCTCCCATTTCCCGTTTGCAATGATCTCCTCGAGATTATGAAAGCTCTTATTGATGCGGTGGTCGGTGAGCCGATTTTGCGGAAAGTTATACGTTCTAATCTTGTCCGAACGTTCTCCA
>CAZHVF010000019.1:0-12258 GCA_964535635.1 uncultured Gammaproteobacteria bacterium
ATCGAGCTAAAAAGAACAAGCAATATGCGTACGTCCTCCCAGAGGCGCACTTTATCCACTATGGATCAATGTCATCAGGAAACAAAAAATTCCCTATCCTCCAGGTATACAAAGGCTTCATCTATCTCTACAAAAAACATCACTCACCCCTTGCTCAACGATGCCTTGGGTTTATGCTACAATTAAAGGCAGATATTGCGATTGTACTGGGACGACTAACGGGGAACACTTATTTAACTCAAACCTATGGCGAAGCAAAAAAACTCATCTCCTTCTCGTAACCGAGGATTCTGGGGATGGATCGATGATAACATTCTCCACTGGTCGTTTCTTGTATTCATAGTCGGCGTAGCGCTCCTGCCAAAATTCCCCATTCAACATGTCGAGTATACCTATATCAAGATTCGGATTGACGATGTGCTTCCTGCAGGCATGGTTGCACTCTTCTTCGTTCAGTGGCTTCGCAGGAAAGTACGACTCAACACAGCGCTCCTGATCCCGATCATCTTGTTCTGGGTATCGGTCTTCGTATCGTTTCTGTATGCCTACTATGTTCAGCTAACGATTCCTATCTTTAATATCGGACTCCTCCACAGTCTCCGCAGAGTTGAGTATCTGTCCGTATTTTTCCTTGGGAGCTCTCTGGTGACAAGTGAAAAACGGTTCAGACAGTATCTGGGAATATATGTCATCTCCTTCTTTGTTGTTTCGCTGTATGGCGTCGTACAGAAGTTTGGACTTCTCCCTTCGATTCAAACGATGAACCCCGCATACGTAGACGGAAGATTGTTATGGCTCAACTCGGATGACCGAATCAACTCCACGTTCGGTGGACATTTTGACCTCGCCGCATATCTCACCTTCTCAATTCCGATAGTGATTGGACTGTATTATCAGCGACTTAAAAAATGGTACTTGGTAGCATTTTTCACAGCGCTTGTTGCCCTTCTGTATACCGCCGCGCGTTCCTCGTTTGTTGCGTATATCGCATCTATTTCGTTTATGTTACTGAGAATGAAAAAGTTTGTTTTTTATGCAATCGTCCTCGTTGTAACCGGTGGCCTGCTGCTCGTTACTGGCGATATGACGAAGCGTCTCCTCCAAACTTTTCAGGTGAAGACCGTGTATACCAATCCTGAGACCGGCGTATCACAGATTGGTCAACAGATTACTGCGGATAATCTTCCAGCAGGAAGCTATGAAATCAATCTTCCATTCTTAAAAAAATCTACCAAGAAATCGACCAATAGCAAGGAGCAACTTGACGCAGCAAGACAGCTCATCTATGATGACGTGAAACGATCGGGTAAGTCACTCACACCGGATGAAATCGAAGCACAGGCTCGAGCGCTCACACAGTTTATCAAGCCAGAACAGACATTGCTTTGTGATATCTCCTGTGCAACTCGACTACAAGTAGAGTGGCCACGGGCAGTACTTGCGTTCAAGAGCAATCCGGTTCTCGGACGGGGGCCTTCCTCGATTACCGAAGCAACCGATAATGACTTCCTCCGTTGGTTAGGTGAGATTGGACTCCTGGGGACTACACTCTTTTTATTCATCCTGTACCGAGTGAACCGCTCCGCACAGTCAATTCTGAAAGTAGCGCCTGAGATGAAAACAGTCGTATTCGGTTTCTTCTGTGGACTTTCTGCACTCCTCGTAAATGCGCTCTACGTAGACGTCTTCGAAGCATCAAAGGTTGCATACAACTTCTGGATCGTTTCAGGATTATTCGTCGGACTTGCAACATACTATGGCGCACATCAAAAAAAGTCCAAATAACATTTTTGTCGTATTTCTCGGCGTTCTCGTCTGTCTCATTGGACTCATCTTCCGCTTATATAAGATATCGGAACCACTCGCGGACTTTCACTCTTGGCGACAGGCAGACACCGCTGCGGTTGCCCGTAACTTCAGTCGCACCGGAGTGGATCTGTTCAAACCAACCTATGACGATCTGTCAAATATCCAGTCAGGAACAGAAAATCCCAATGGATACCGAATGGTTGAGTTCCCGCTGTACAATGCCGCGATAACCTATCTCCACGCACTCACCCCCAATCTCCCTCACGAAGTCGACGGAAGGATAATCTCGGTGTTCTTTGCAACAGTCACAACCGCGATTCTCTTTTATCTGCTCTATCAAGAAGGAGGCCTCCTCGCTGCATTTTCAGGCGGTCTCACCTTTGCGACGATGCCCTTCTTTGTGTACTTTACTCGCGTCGTGCTCCCTGAACCAACGGCGCTCGGACTTTCGATGCTGGCGATCTTCGCGCTCTATCAGTTTGGGAGAGCTTCGTCAGGTTTCGTGCGGTACATGGTTTTCGGGCTGTCCGCGATCTGTTTTTCCACTGCACTCCTGATAAAACCTACCGCAATCTTCTTCGCGATTCCCCTCGCATATCTCTTTATCAGAGCATACTCGTGGGATGTGATGAAGCGACCGCTCATGTACGCGTTCTGGCTGATTTCGTTCTTACCGTTACTTCTTTGGAGGCAGTATATTCATCACTATCCCGAAGGAATCCCGGTGAGCGACTGGTTGATAACCTCGGTTAATACCGGTGGTGGAGTTCAACGAATATTCTTCAAACCTTCGTTCTTTCGTTGGATCTTTTATGAACGCATCAACAACCTAATTCTTGGCGGTTTTACTACTGCCTTTTTTGTTCTTGGCTCGGTCGCACGACCGAAGAAATATCTCTTCCATGCGATGCTCTTCGGTACACTCGCATACCTCTTTACATTTCAAGGGGGGAATGTGCAGCATGAGTATTATCAAACTCTGATTCTGCCAACCCTTGCTATGATGGTAGGACTTGGTATATCATTTCTCTACCAACACTCACGGCAGTTTATCTCTGCGTCTTTTCTTGTGCCGGTGGTCGTCGCCCTTTTCTCATTTTCATGGTTTATTTCTTACTTTACGGTACATACATACTACAATACCCCTGGCGACCTCATACAGATTGCGAAGGTGATCAAGGATGTCACTGAACCCGATGCTAAAATTGTCACCGATACCCTCGGAGATACGACGCTCCTCTACTTATCAGAACGACGAGGAGCACCCGCAGTGTATGAGGACCTCGGTGTCCTCAAAGGAAAAGGGTATCGGTACTTCGTCACACAAAAAATGGATGTAGCACAGACGATCATCGGCGAACACATATTTACTCCTTTGGTTCGAACCGACAAGTTCGTTCTGTTCCAGCTCTAATAACCTATGAAGATTCTGATGGTGACTCCGTACGTCCCGTATCCTCCTGCTTCAGGCGGTCAGATTCGAACTTTTAATCTTCTGAAGTATCTGAGCAAGCGGAACTACATCGTACTCGTTGCGCTCTACAAGAAGGACTCAGACAGAACGTATCTCGAGAACCTCAAAAAATACTGCGATGAAGTGTATCTCTGTAAGAGACCTGAGAAACCATGGCAGCTCAAGACCATTTTTAAGTCGATATTTTCACGACAACCATTTCTCATCGCGAGAAATTTTTCTTCCGAAGCACAAGTGCAGATTCAAAATCTTCTCGAGTATGAAAAGTTTGATGTTATCCATAGTGAAACATTTTATGTAATGCCTCATATTCCAAAAACGAAATCGCCGATCATGCTTGTCGAACAAACGATCGAGTTCGAGGTGTATCAACACTTCGTTGACTCACTTCCGTTTTTCATTCGTCCGTTTCTCAATCTCGACATTCTTAAACTGAAATACTGGGAAAAGTACTACTGGCGCAGTGCGACATTGATGGCAACAGTGTCCGAAACCGACCGTACAAAAGTGATGGCAGTAGCGCCAGATCTCGATCCCGTTGTGATACCAAACGGAGCTGGAGAAGACATGATGATCGAACAGCTTCCCATAAAAAAAGTACAAAAACTCGAGCTTCTGTTTCTCGGTAACTTTTCGTGGCTCCAAAATGTGGAGGCAGCAGAATTTCTTCTGACAAATATCTACCCACAACTTCTGAAATCATTTCCTCATATGCAACTTACGATTGCGGGGCAACATGCGGGGAAAATAAAAACAGAGAAACCATCGGTATCGATCGTCGAGATTGCGATCGACGACACGAAAACCGTCATCGAACTGTATAAACGGGCAACGCTTTTTATCTCGCCGATCTTTGGCCCTGGTGGAACGCGACTCAAAGTACTCGCTGCAATGGCATGCGGTCTTCCCATCATCTCAACAAAAACCGGAGTGTCCGGGCTTGACGTGCTCCCCGACCAGCATGTACTGATCGCAAATACTCCAGAAGAGTTTATTTCTCAGATCACTCGCGTCATCGGTGATAAAGGTCTCTATAACAGTCTTCGCACGAACGCTCATCAACTCATCAAGAAAAAATATAGCTGGAAAGCGATTGCAAAGGAGTTGGAAAATACCTATAAAAAAATTAAACCGTAACACATATGCAGATTGCTGTAGATATATCACAGGTTGGCTATGAGGGAACCGGTGTTGCTCGATTCACTCACGGTCTGATTGAGGCAATCTGTTCATACGACCAGTCACACTACTGGACGTTTTTGTATAGTTCGATGAGACAACCACTTCCGGAGACTGTCCGAAACGTAATCATGAAACGTAACTTCTCCCTCATCACGTATCCCATACCTCCGCGCGCGCTTTCGATCTTATGGAATGATCTTCATACCATTCGGGCTGAAGCACTCATTGGCTCTCAGGACTGGTTCATTTCATCCGACTGGACGCAGCCACCGAGTCGGGCAAAAAAAGCAACAGTCGTACACGACCTTATCTTCAAAGTGCATCCTGAAACGGTCGGTGGTCTCATCCAGAGCACTCAGGAAAAGCGTCTAAAGCACGTCGCTCGTGAATGCAGTCTTATCTTCACTGACTCAATGACGACGAAGATGGATCTGAAACAGTACTACTCGATCGATGATGATGCCGTTGTTGTAAACTATCCAGGGATCGATCCCGTCGTCCAACCACAATCCATCAAGAAAACTGAGCGACCCTTTATTCTATCCGTCGGGAAGTTGGAACCGAGAAAGAATATCAACCTCCTGATTCAGGCGTTTCAAGCTACACATCGTGAAGATATCGACCTTTATATCGTTGGAGCGAAGGGCTGGGGAGCGCAACTGACGAACGTTCCATCGAATGTAAAACTACTCGGGTTTGTTTCAGATATCGAGCTCGAACGACTCTATGCATTGTGCATGTTTTTTGTCTTTCCATCGATCTATGAAGGGTTTGGGTATCCCGCTCTCGAGGCAATGAGGATGGGGGCACCAACCGCACTCGCAAACACCTCGTCACTCGCAGAAATTGGAGAAGGAGCGGCAGAACTCTTTGACCCCCACAGCCTTACCGCTATGACCAAGGCTCTGAAAACTCTCATGGAAAACCAAAAGCTGAGAGCAGACCTTGCCGCGAAAGGAAAGCGCCGTGCTGCTGACTTTACCTGGAAACGATATGTTAAGACTTTGACCGCTGAGCTTGAGAAAAGAATATAATAATCTATGGTTATTGGCGTGGATGGAAACGAGGCGAATGTACAAAATCCGGTAGGTGTTTCTGTGTACAGTCGAGCCCTGCTCACAGGATTTCAACAGAAGGCGACCGAGCAACTTCAGTTCGAAATCTATCTCAAATCAGCACCGCTCAACGACCTACCACCGGCAAACGAGTTTTTTCGATATATTGTAGTAGTTCCTTCGTTGCTGTGGAGTCGGGTTGCGCTTCCCTTCTACCTAGCGACGCATCCAAAACCAGACGTGCTCTTCTGTCCCGCGCATTACAGTCCCCCGTTCCACTCAATCCCATTGGTAGTTACCATTCATGACCTTGCATACAAACAGTTCCCCACTGAGTTTAACGCCGATGACCTCTACAAGCTCGAGCGATGGACAGAGCAGAGTATTCGATCGGCAAAGAAGATTATCGCGGTATCACATCACACAAAAGATGACCTCACTACTTATTATCCCGAGATCGCTCCCAAAGTAACAACGGTCTATAACGGATTCACACAACCAACAACATCAGCGAAGTCAGCAGTTTCCGAGCAATTCGACGTAACAAAAAACAAATATATTCTCTGCGTTGCGACCTTTCAACCAAGAAAGAATGTCGCAATGCTCGTAGAAGCGTTCGAACGATTTCACGCTCAGCACCCAGACTTTAAACTACTCCTCATCGGGAAAAAAGGGTGGATGTATGAGCATATCTTTGAGAGAATCGAGCGCTCTCCTATCCGAACTTCCATCATCGTCTGGACTGAGCCCCTATCGCGTGACGAGCTGAATGGATGCTATCGAGATGCCTTTGCGACGGTTCTACCGTCGCTCTATGAAGGCTTTGGCTTACCCGTACTCGAAGCCTTCTCGAATAACTGCAATGTCGTAGCTTCCAGTGTATCGAGCCTTCCGGAAGTTGGCGGAGATGCGGCACTCTACTGCGATCCTCGTGATCCTCAGACTGTTATTGATCAACTGGAGCGACTTTTTGATGCTTCGGTTCGCAAATCATTGCGCGCACAACAAAAAAAACAACTGCAAAAATTCTCTTGGGACCAGTGCGTTGATCAGACATTAACAGTTATACAATCAGCGGCGCATGAACATTAAATTCATTACCCTTAATATCGAGCACGGGGGGAAACTACTCGATGATGCAATTTCGTTTCTGAACGAACAGGATCCTGATATCCTCTTCCTCCAGGAAGCCCAGGAAACCGATCAGGTTACAACAAAACTTCATTATAAAACAGTCACTGAAGTAGCCAAGCGAACACAACTCCCCTACCATGTGTTTTCTCCGTTCTGCGAGTTTGTATTTGGAGAGGTACGAATCTATCATGGCAACGCAGTCTTCTCGAAATATCCGCTTTCCTTCCTCGAAACCGTGTACTTTGTAGGGTCATATGAAACCGCCGATTTTTTTGGAGCTCAAGAACGTCATGATTATTCAGAACTTCCACATGCGATGCAAATTACATCGGTCCAACTCCCCCACTGCACCGTACAACTCTTGAATGTACATGGCGTATGGGGAAGGGATGGTGAGGACTCGGAGATTCGAGATGCGATGGTCGATAAAATTATACGCAAAATTGATCCTACGCATCCAACAATTGTCGCTGGTGATTTTAATTTTCAAGCATACACTCATGCGGCACGAAGACTTGAGGAGCCACTTCACTCTGTGTTTGGACAGACACTAACCTCGACCTTCAATATGAATCGGAAGACCGATCCCGGATTTGCAACCGCATCAGTCGATATGATCTATGTGAGTAAGAATGTTCCGGTGCTATCATCAGCATGTCCTCAGGTTGCGGTCTCGGATCATTTACCATTAGTTTGTGAACTAGAATTATAACGATGGTTACGAATATTACGCATGAATCAGAACGCGGCGTCTGGAATGAGAAAGCGCTCCATCCGATGCAGTCGTGGGAATGGGGAGAAGCCCGCGCACAGATGGGAATTGAGGTAGTGCGTATCGGTGAATATGTCGACGACACACTTGAAGCAGTTTTTCAGATGACGTTGCACCAGATCCCAAAAACAAGGATGCAGATTGGATATGTACCACGATCGGTTGCACCATCGATAGCGGTGCTCCAGCATCTGCTTCACTTCGCCAAGCAACGAAACATTGTGTATATAAAGTTTGAACCGATTACCCAGGTAACACCATCATCGCCTCTGAGACCCTCTATCTCATCTCTCTTCCCTCGCTGGACACAGTGCCTGGACCTTACCAAACATGAAGACGAACTCCTCAAAAATATGAAGCAAAAAACTCGCTACAACATTCGACTTGCTGAGAAAAAAGGGGTAACGGTTCAGGAGATGACGAACGACAAGGGGTTCGAGATCTTCAGTAAGCTTTACTTTGAAACAACAAAACGACAACGATACGCAGGTCACAACAATAACTACCATAAGACCATATTTAATACACTCAAAAAGACTCAGTCCCACATCCTGGTCGCGGAATATAACGGAGAACCAATTGCCGCCTATCATCTCCTTCAGTTTCACGATGTGTTGTACTACATCTATGGGGGATCGTCAGACCGATATCGCGAGGTGATGGGAGCAAATCTCATTATGTGGGAAGCTATCCGTCTTGGAAAGCGACTCGGATGTACTAGTTTCGATCTCTGGGGTTCGCTCCCACCTGAGCATGACGCACGCGATGTCTGGGCTGGATTTACAAGGTTTAAGAGCGGCTTTGGAACCGAGTTTGTACAACGACCAGGAAGCTATGATTTAGTTTGCAACCACCTGCTGTATTACCCTCTCATTCTTGCACAGAATGTGCGTGACCGATTCCTCGGAGGCTGAGTTAGTTCAGGTCCTTTTTTTCATCATCTTCTTTCTGGAGAAGTGCAGCGAAGTTTTGATGAAACGGAGGGAAAACCAGTTCTTTCTCTGGGAACACGAGGGCAACCTTAATAACCTCGTCGAGTTCATTTACAAAAACGAAGTTAAGATCCTTCAAAACGTAACTTGGAATATCCTCGAGATCTTTCTTGTTTTCCTTTGGCAAGATAACGGTTTTGATCTGTGCGCGATGTGCAGCGATCACCTTCTCCTTTACCCCACCGATCTCAAGCACTCGACCACGAAGGGTAATTTCACCGGTCATACCAACATCTTTTCGGACCGGCAACTTTGTTAACGCCGAGATAAGCGCTGTCGTAATGGCAATACCCGCGGATGGTCCATCCTTCGGAACAGCACCTTCTGGAACGTGCACATGGACATCAATCTTGTGGAAAAAGTCTTTTGGCAGCTGGAACATCTCAAACCGTGATCGTACGTAGGAAAGTGCCGCCTGGCATGACTCCTTCATTACATCTCCAAGCTGCCCCGTGAGGGTAAGCTGTCCCTTGCCCGGCATGATCGCGACCTCAATAAAGAGGATATCGCCTCCAGCCTGAGTCCAAGCAAGTCCGGTCGAGATCCCCACAGTGTCTCTCTCCTCCAGCATCTGTGCTTGATACTTCGTTGGGCCTAGATATTTTTGCAGATCAGAAGCACCAACAACCTTAGACTGAATTTTTTTCTCAACAATCTCTCGTGCGATCTTTCGACAGATCGCGGCGATCTGACGTTCAAGTTCACGAACTCCCGCCTCTCTGGTATATGTGCGGATAATCGTTTTGAGCGCAGCATCGGTAATCTTCAGTTCCTCTGCGGTCAAACTATGTGCCTCGATCTGTTTTTTTATGAGGTATGACTTCGCAATATTAAACTTCTCATCCTCGGTATACCCAGGGAAGTGGATAATCTCGAGTCGATCTCTCAATGCATCGGGGATCGTATCGAGCATGTTTGCTGTAGTGATAAAGAACACATCGGACAGATCGAAAGGTACTTCAAGGTAATGATCCGAGAAAGAATGGTTCTGTTCCGGATCAAGAATCTCAAGGAGTGCCGACGATGGATCGCCTCGGTAGTCTCGCCCGATCTTGTCGATCTCATCCAACATAAATACCGGGTTGTTGGTTCCAACCTGTTTCACACCTTGAATAATTCTTCCCGGCATCGCGCCAACATAGGTTCGTCGATGGCCTCGGATCTCCGCCTCGTCACGAATTCCTCCCAGTGAGATCTTTGCAAACTTTCGGCCAAGCGCGCGAGCGATCGAACGACCAAGCGATGTCTTTCCTACACCCGGTGGTCCCGAGAAGCACAGTATGGTAGGTTGATTTTCTTTCTTCGACCCTTTCTTTGCATGGAGTTTTTTGAGCTCGATCACCGCAAGATACTCAAGAATTCGTTCTTTGATTTTTTTCAGTCCATAGTGATCTTCGTTGAGAATTTTTTCTGCCTGCTTCACATCTACCGACTGTGATGACGACACTGTCCAAGGAAGTTCTGTTAACCAGTCGAGATAGGTTCGGACATATGACGACTCGGGGTTAAACTGCGACATCTGCATGAGCCGCTTAAACTCCTTTACTGCCTTCTCCTCAACCTTTTTCGGCATCTTTGCCTTCTTGATCTTATCTCGCAGTTCGGCGAGCTCTTTATCTTCCCCTTTCCCCCCAAGCTCTTCTTCGATCGTTTTCATCTTCTCACGGAGGAACGACTCCTTCATGCCTTGTTCAAACTTCTTCTGGGTCTTGGAAGAGATATTTTGTTCGATCTCAAGGATGCGAAGTTCACGATTGGTATACTGAACTTCCTTTTTCAATCGATCCTTCAGATTGAGCTCCTCAAGAAGCTCTTGACGCTCATACTCTCGAAGGTCGAGTACCATTGCGACCTGATTAGAAAAATCACTTGGCGATGTAACATTGAGAATATTCATAAGGAAGATAAAGTCGATCGTCTTTCCGTAGTTAATAGCTTTCTTGATCTGTGCCGCAATGTGCTTCACCATTGCTTGAATCTCGTCGGTCTCATCAATGATGTCGTAGATACGCTCGACCTCGGCTTCATAGTACGGTTCTGTCTGTGTAAATGAGCAGACTCGAATACGTTCGATACCCCGGACAAGAGCATTGATCTCACCTTTTTCTCCGTTTACAACATTCTTGATTGTCGCGAGAATGCCCACTTCGTAGAGTGAGTCTGAAGTTGGGTTATCTTCAGAGGAGTTGCGTTGCATCACGAGGACCACATGGCGGTCTTCGGTAGCAAGCGCCTTGTTGATTGCCAGAACGCTCTTCTCACGACCAAAGGTTAGAACATTCTCCGTATTAGGGAAAACAATGCCTTCTCGAACTGGAACAAGGGGGTATATTTCTGCCATAGAGCTATATTAGCAGTATAGATAAGTAATTGCTAATTGTCAATACTGATTTACCCTCAGATTATCGATCTCGATTTAATCGGACCAACCCTGATTATCGGAATTCCTCAAGAATTTCATGAAGCGAACTCAGCTTCGGAATGTCGAGAAGCGCTTTTCCCGTCTGAAAGGCGGGAACCTGCTCGTGATAGGTGGGAAGATCCTTCTTATAAATTACGCCGAGTGGGAACTTCTCCTCATCCATCTCAATCGCCTTCAGGAGCGCGCCAGAGTAAGAAGATGGATCGTACTCCTCCCCAAGCTTGTACGCTTTCTTGAGATAGTATTGGTAGGTATTCACCCCATTGAATGTTACGCATGGTTGTAATATATTCACAACCGAGAGACCCTTATGACTCATTGCCTTCACGATAGTGTCGGTAACATGGGGAAGGTTGCCTGCGAAGGTCTGCGCGACAAATGTTGCTCCCTGTGAAATCGCAAACGCCAGCGGTGAAACCGGTCGTTCGATGATTCCGGTCGGTGTTGACTTCGACTTTGCCCCCTTCAGCGCAGTTGGCGCGACCTGACCGGTTGTCAGCCCGTACACACCGTTATCATGAACAATGATGGTGATATCGTGATTTCCACGACATGCATGGAGAAAATGATTTCCTCCTTCGCCATAGGTGTCGCCATCACCGGCAACTACAACAATCGGCATCGAATGGTTTGCTAGCTTCCATCCGATCGCGGTCGGTATTGCTCGTCCATGGAGACCATGGAACCCATATGCATTCAAAAAGTCGTTCATGTTCCCTGAACAACCGATACCGAACACTACGCCGACAGACGACGGGGTGAGTTGTAACTTTGTGAACGCCTGCTTTACCGCGCCACCAATCGACCAGTTCCCACAACCAGAGCACCATGTTGGTGTATAGCCTGTAAATAAATCTTGAGGTTGATCGGTCATAGCTGTGAAATAATTTCGGTAACCGTCATTGGCCTTCCATCGTAACGTGTAATAGTTTTTTCAACGGTGATTCCCGCCTGCTCTCTGAGGAGTTGCCCGAACTGAGCCGTCGCGTTTTGCTCAACGAGTACGTAGTTTTTTCCGACCTGGAACAGCTCCTTCATACGGACCGCGTCCATTGGGTAGAGATGCGTCGCATGAATAACCGCGGTCTTCTTTCGCTGCGAAAGTACATCGAGACAGATACCTTTCATACTACCCCAACAAACTAAAATCGTGTCGGCGGTTTTCAGATCGCCGTATACCGTAGGGAGTGAGAAATGGTTGCGGAGATACTGCTCTTGTTTGCGAGCACGTTTCTGCACCTGCTTGATTCGTTCCTCCGAATCTTCGGTTGTATGACCGTCTTCAAGATGCTCGTACGAATTTGCCTGATAGTAGAATCCTTGAGCTCCTGGGATCAAGCGCTCCGATACTCCATCATCGGTGACGGCATATCGCAGATAGGGGCGCTTTGTTGGAGTTCGAACCAGCTTTCCCCGCT
>CAZHVF010000020.1:0-11665 GCA_964535635.1 uncultured Gammaproteobacteria bacterium
CGGAGCGGAGTGTATTCACAAACTTGTTATATGCGACAAAGACATTTTTATACTCACCATTTAAGAACTTCTGAAGTGCAAGTTCAAAAACCGCAGAGATGGTGTCATCGTCTGCAAGTCCTGAGTAGTCGGCAACAATCGACGCCTTGAGCTGTGTGAGAACCTCGACACCTTTCTTCCCGACGGTTACAAAGTCTGAATCACCAAGAACATTATGTTTCACGAGGTGCCGTAAAATATTCATATTGAACGATCCGCACAGTCCCTTCTGTGAAGTAAATACGATCACAAGATTCTTTTTACTCGTAGTGTTTGAGCTCAACAGTGGATTATCCTGTGTTGAAATGCCTGATGCTAGTCGGTGAATTGCCTGTTGGAGAAACTCCTGGTATGGCTTCCCTTCCTGTGCAACTTGCTGTGCCTTTCGCATCTTTACCGCAGAGACCAACTGCATTGCCTTCGTGATCTTTTTCACGTTGGAAACAGATTTGATCTTCTTGGTAACAAGACGCGTATTCATAGTTATAGAACCGACTTAACTAATTTTTCGAGTTCTTTCTCATCCTTTTCATCCATAATCTTGTTCTTATTGATTCTCTTCATCCACTCTTTTCCTCGAGTTCGCAGTGCATCGACAAGCTTTTCTTCAAATGCCATCACATTGTCCGCATGTATCTCGTCGAGGTGGCCTTTGGTGGCCGCCCATAAGACCGCAACCTCTTCTGCCAGAGAGTACACATCGTGTTTGTTCTGTTTCAGAACCTGCGTGGTCTTTGCTCCCCGGTTCAGGAATTTCTTTGTCTCTTCATCAAGATCGGACTCAAACTGCGAAAATGCAGCAAGTGCGCGATACTGTGCCAAGTCAAGCTTCAGACGACCTGAGACCTGTTTCATCGCCTTGGTTTGTGCTGATCCTCCCACACGAGAAACCGAGAACCCGACATTAATTGCCGGTCGAACACCATTATTGAACAGGTCGGTCTCTAAAAAGAGTTGACCGTCGGTGATCGAGATCACATTCGTTGGAATATACGCCGAGATATCATTATCTAGGGTTTCAATTATCGGGAGGGCGGTAAGCGATCCACCACCATACTTTTCATCGATTCTACACGCTCGTTCAAGCAGACGAGAATGGAGATAGAATACATCTCCTGGATACGCCTCACGACCTGCAGGACGTCGGAGGATGAGCGAGATCTGTCGGTATGCCCATGCATGCTTGGTTAGATCGTCATAGATAACGAGAACATCTTTTCCTTGGTCAAGGAAGTACTCACCGACCGCAGTTGCGGAGTACGGTGCAAGGTACTGAAGTGCTGCAGAGTCAGACGCGGACGCCGATACCACGATGGTGTAATCCATCGCATCATGTGCCTTCAACGTCTCGATAACCTGCGCTACCTTTGCATTCTTCTGACCAACTGCGCAGTAAATGCAGATTACATCTTGTCCTTTCTGATTGATGATGGTGTCGATCGCAACCGTTGTTTTTCCGGTGGTACGATCTCCAATAATGAGCTCTCGCTGACCACGTCCGATCGGGATAAGTGCATCAATGGCTTTAATACCGGTCTGGAGCGGTACCGTAACAGATTTTCGGTACACAACTCCTGATGCAATTCTCTCGATAGGATATCTCTTTTTCGTTTTTAGCTTGATATTTTCAAGTGAGTCCGAGAGCGGGCTAATGACTCTCCCGAGAAGCTCATCTCCCACCGGAAGGGAAAGAATTTCGCCGGTTGCGGTCACCTGAGATCCAGCTTTGAGGCTGAGATAATCGCCAAGCACAACGACGCCAACGGTATCTTCCATCAGCTCAATAACAAATCCACGAACCTGAGTGTCGAACTCAACCAACTCACCATAGAAGCTATTATCAAGACCTCCTACAATTGCAACGCCGTCCTTAATTTCTAGTACGGTACCGACTTCGGATGTTTTCACAGCTCCTTTCTTTGCGTTCAGCTCTTTTTCTACTTCTTTAAGGTATTGATCAAACAGTTTCATAGGTGATTTGTTGTAACTTACGTAACTGAGACAGGAGAGAAAGATCGATCATCTTGCTCCCTTTTTTAATAATGTATCCAGCGATCAGTGACTCATCAACACGGGTTGTCGCCTTCGCAGATGAAGGAATAGCGAGTGTTTTCATGAGTTTTGAAAGTTCGGTGGCACTCAATGGATAGGCTGAGACAATCTCAACCTCTTGGTTTTTCTCCTTGAGCTTTGCGAGGAAGACTTTTTTCAGTTCTTCCTTCATGCGACCACTAATTTTCATGTAATCGAATTGATTTCGCTGAATTGGTAACAATTGCTTCTGAGATCTTCTTCTTCATATCTGCCGTGAGTACGTCCTTCAGGGCAGACTGTACGATCATGAAGCTGAGATCGTTCACTTTTTGTTTTGCGAGGCGCTCAATCTCAGCTCGCTCTTGTTCGAGCTGTTTCTTCGCCTTCGCCTTCATATCCTCTATTTCTCTTTGGGCCTCCTCTACGAGCTGAGCCTTGACCTTCTGTGCTGCAGATTTTGCCTCAGCAATTCGGTCATCGGTCTCCTTCTTAATCGCCGCTTTCATGGACTTTTCTTTTTCAAGAAGTTTTTCTTCCATGACCTTTGTCTTCGCGAGGATCTTTTCACGTTCCTCGGTACCTTCCTTTTCTGCTTTGATGAACTTCAGAAATGGTTTTGCTAAGTATTTTTTAAATACAAAGAAAAACAGACCGAAATTAATCAGTTGTGCGATCAAGAGTTTTGAATCGATACCCAAATTTTCCATATAACGTAACCTTAGACGAACTTAATAATAAGAGAAATAACAAGAGCGAAAATTGCAAGTCCCTCGGTAAGAGCGATTGCAAGAATCATGGTTGCACGAACAGACGCCTCTGCTTCAGGATTTCGTCCGATAGCTTCGAGTGCGCGTCCACCAATCAAACCGATACCGATACCTGGTCCAAGTGCTCCAAGTCCAATTGCGAGCGCTGCGCCGATCATTTTTGCTGCTTCTGCATCCATTTATGTATTCACCTCCTTCAAAGTATGTATAACGGTTAATGATGCGACTCTGTGGTCGCCATATTGATTAATACTGCGCTTAACATTGCGAAAACAACTGCCTGAATGATGCCGACAAATGTTTCAAGGAGAAGAAAAGGAAATGAGACGAGGACGGGGATCAGGAACGCAACTACCGAGAGGAGTACTTCTCCCGCAAAGATATTTCCAAATAAACGAAATGCGAACGAAAGCACGCGCGAGAGCTCTGATACGATCTCGAGAATTCCGACAAAGAATGCGATCGGGCTACTAAAGTTAAAGAACTTGCTGAGATAACTCTTGACCCCGAGCGTTGTGATTCCAAAAAATTGAATTGAGGCAACGGAGATCAGTCCAAGTGCGAGCGTTGTGTTGAGGTCGGCAGTATTCGCACGAAGCAATGGTGAGTGATGGAAGAGCACGCTTCCAACTCCTGGAAGGAGGCCCGACCAGTTTTGCAAGAGAATGAAGAAGAAGAATGCTCCCAGAAGGCCAAAATAAGTAGCTGTTTTCTCTTTCATGGCAGACTCAAAGAAATCAAACAACGATCGCAGGCAAAAGTTAATAAAGTAGAAGAATGAGGATTTATTCTTCGTTCGGGCATCGAGGTTGTACTTCACCACGAGACCAATAAAGAACACGAGTGTAACCCAGGAAAGCAGGAGTGAGTTTACAACAGGAAAGCCATTTATCGTAAAAACTGGTTCAGCCTTGATGCTGATATGTGGTCCTGCCTTGTGCTCGGTTTTCTCAGACGTTTTCGATGCGTGTTCGGTCGTAGGAGTTTCTACCGTTTTGGTAATGTGTGATTCTTGAGTAGTAGTGTTAACGGCGCTCATTCTTTATTTCTTTTGACAATTTCCACAAATTGTAAAACGAACTGATCGTTCCAAACAAAATCAAAACAATCATCCACACCGGCTTGGTGTGAAAGTATGTATCAAGCTGATAACCGATAAAAACAGCCAGTAACAGCGGTGTTGCGAGATACATTCCGGCATTAAGCAATGTCGGATTCATTTTACGCATATATTGTAACAGTACCCTCAAAGGTCTGTCAACGCTTAGTCACCGAAATCAACCGCTGGGGATTGATCAGCAGGGACTAAGGAGCTAGCTGCTATTGTACACCCAAAACGAGAATTACCAACTAGCCGAGCTTCATCGCTACATCGAGAAGTACATTAATCTGGTCTTCCTTTTCGGAAACGGTCCCTTTGAAGATAATCACCTGGTTGATATTGAGAATGTCACGGAACTTTACAAATAACTTGGGAAACACGATGACCTCGACCGACCCGGTCTCGTCAAATACCGTGAGAAACGCCATCTCAAGGTTATCTTTTTTTGTTTTTATAATCTTTCTTCCGCTGACGATACCTACGAGTACAACTTTTTGGCCTTGGTCATCTAATGAAACTTCACCGACTTTTTTTGTAGCTTTTTTCTCAATAATTTCTTGGAACTTAGCAAGAGGATTTTTATTGATTAAGAAGCCAATAACTTCCTTCTCCATCGCATAGATCTCATCGTCAGTAACCTCCGGAAGTGATTTGAAGATGTCCTTCGACTGCGAACTGTCACCTGCATCGGTAAATAAATCAAACTGCCCTTTATCCTGCGTCTCTCGTGTTGATGATATTTCCTTCACCAGCTCTGGATAATGCGCAAGGAGTGTTGCGCGGTTACCAAATGGTGAAAATCCACCGGCTTTAATTAAGCTTTCTACCGTTTTTTTATTTACACGACGTAGATCCACCCGCTTGAGAAAGTCGGTAAAGCTAACATATGGAAGCGTGTTTCTCGTCTCGACGATGGAGTCGATTGCTGCTTCACCAACATTCTTAATTGCAGAGAGCCCGAATCGAATTCCTCCATCCTCAATCTTGAACCGTGCAATCGACTTCGTGATGTCGGGCGGCAGTATGACAATCTCCATTTTTTTACACTCCTCAAGAGTCTGAGCCATCTTAATCTCTCTCATTGGACCAGCAACTCCCTGGAGCTCCGCTGTCAACAACGCTGTCATGAACTCAACGGGGAAGTTTGCCTTCATGTACGCGGTCCAGTACGCGATTAAGGCATAGGATGCCGCGTGAGCTTTATTAAAACCATATGCTGCGAATTTTTCGATAAAGCCAAAGATCTTCTCTGCGAGTACCTTTGTATACCCGTTTTTTACACAGCCTTCGATAAAGTTCTTTTTTCCTTTCTCCATGAGAGACTTCTTCTTCTTTCCGACGGCCATGCGCAGAAGATCCGCCTCACTCATGCTGAATCCCGCGAGGACTGCTGCGATGTTCATAACCTGCTCCTGATAGACGAGAATGCCGTAGGTCTCCTCAAGAACCGGTTTCAGATCTTTATGTGGGTATCGAACTCGCTTGGGATTTGCCTTTCCTTCAATGAAGGATGGAATAAGATCCATTGGTCCAGGGCGGAACAGTGCGACCATTGCGATAATATCGCTGATCTTCTCCGGTTTCAGATCCTTCGCAAGACGTCGCATTCCGGCAGACTCGAGTTGAAAGACACCGACCGTGTCGCCGTTACTTATGAGCTCAAAGGTTTTCTTATCATCAAGCGGTACTTCATGAATGTCGATGTCGAGTCCTCGCGACTCCTTTACAAATCGGAGTGCATCTTCGAGAATGGTGAGATTTCTCAGGCCGAGGAAGTCCATCTTCATGAGACCGACTGCTTTGTTGTCCGAGACCGCATTGAGATCAAGGTTGTACATGTCGAACTGAGTGATGATCTTTTCTTCTTTAGGCTCCCGCTGAAGTGGAACGTACTCGACGAGCGGTTTGTCCGCAATGATTACGCCTGCAGCGTGAACAGATGCATGTCGCGGCATGCTCTCGAGGCGTTGAGCTACATCGAGTACCTGCTTTGTTTCTGGCTCTGAGTTGTACGCAAGTTTTAGCTCCGCGGTTTCTTCAATCGCCTGCTTCAACTTCATGTGGAATCCTTGGCGCGGTGGGGGAATCATTTTTGCAATCCGGTCAGCCTGCCCGTAGGACATACCTAGGGCTCGGGCTACATCACGAACTGCAAGTCGAGACTCCATCGTTCCAAAGGTGATAATCTGCGCGACATGATCGTCACCATATCGCTTTCGTACGTACTGAATTACCTCGTCTCGGCGTCTGTCTGCAAAGTCGATATCGATATCTGGCGGCGAGGGTCGTCCTGGATTGAGGAATCGCTCAAATGGTAGGTTATAGGTGAGGGGATTAATATCGGTTATGCGCAGACAGTAGGAAACGAGAGATCCTGCCGCCGAGCCTCTCCCCGGCCCAACCGCAATTCCCTCTTTTTTTGCCCAGTTCACAAAGTCGGAAACGACAAGAAAGTAGTTCGCATACCCTTTCTGAACGATCACAGAGAGCTCGTATTCAATACGTTTACCCACAACTTCCTGATCAAAGTTTTTAACTCGGTCAATCCCTTTTTGGACATTCTCACGCAACTGTTGTTCTGGGGTAACACCATCTGGTAGTGGATAGGCTGGAAGAATCATCTTGCCATGGGGTATCTCCAATTCGCATCGTTCCGCGATCTTGACCGTATTTTCGATCGCCTCTGGGAGATCTGCAAATAATGTTGCCATTTCATCCGGTGTCTTGAAGTAAAAGTCCGGGTTCTCAATCATGCTGAGTGGCCGATTTTGCTCATGAATGGTTCGTAGTGTCTGGATGCAGAGAAGAATTTCCTGAGCATAGGCATCTTCCTTGTTGAGATAGTGAACATCGTTCGTGGCTACCACTGGGATGCCGTTTGTGCGCGACATCTTGAGGAGTTCTTTGTTTACGATCTCATTCTCCTCCATTCCTGGATGACGCTGGAGCTCTATGTAGAGGCGGTCTCCGAAGATCTTGTGGTAACGTCTCAGCACTTTTTCAGCCTCGTCTACTTGGTTTTGCAGGATAAGCTCCGGCACTTCTCCGTTTAAGCACCCGGTAAGGCAGATGAGACCTTCGTTGTACTGTTCGAGCAGTTCAAAGTCGATACGTGGTTTATAGTAGAATCCTTCGAGGTGTGCAGCGGTCACCATCTTGAGAAGATTTTTATACCCCGTGAGATTCATCGCAAGCAGAACGAGATGATTCTGATCTCGATCCTGCCCTCCTTCTTTATCATGACGTGACCGTTTCGCTTTGTACGCTTCTACGCCGATTATTGCCTTTATCCCGGCGTCTTTCGCCTTTATATAAAACTGGAATGCGCCGTACAGCGACCCATGATCTGTTATGGCTACCGCCGGCATATTGTTCTTCTTTGCTTTTGCGATGATGTCGTCGGTGCGCGCTAAACCATCAAGGAGTGAGTATTCGGTGTGACAGTGAAGATGTACAAAACTCATCGGAATGTATTCTTAGAACACGTAACGCGAAAGGATAGCACTATTTTATGGTTTTCAAAAGCTCTTCTTTTACTCTCTGCGCATCAGCTTTCCCCTTCATTTTTTGCATTACTTGACCGACGAGAAACATAAGAATGGATTCTTTCCCGTTTTTATAGCTTTCGACAGCGCTGTTGTTTGCTTCGAGCACCTCTTGAATCGACGTTGTTAAGAGCCCTTCATCGGTCTGCTTTGGCTGGAGCATGGTTGTTGCTTGAGTAATGAACTCATCCACTCCCACATCTGTTCGTATTTTGTTATTAATAATGAGATTCGCTACCTTCTGGGGATCAAGGTGAGATGCGCTGACCACGTTCTCATAAAATGCAGACGTTTCTCGATCGGGGACAAGCCGTTTCGCGTCTGATTCTTTCAGGTGATAGTCTTTCAAATATCGCTGGAATTTCTGTTCAGGAAGTTCCGGTAGTTTGAGTCCTTCCACCCAGTCCTGTTCGAAGAAAAGGGGAGGTATGTCTGGCTCTGGAAAGTATCGATAGTCATGCGCTTCTTCCTTTGATCGCTGTGATACTGTTTTCATCGATTTTTCATCAAATCCTCTTGTTTCCTGTTTCGGAGTCTCCCCTTTCTCAAGAAGTGCTTCCTGTCGGGTAAGCTCAAAGTCAATAGACCGTTTTACAAAATTAAACGAATTAACATTCTTGACCTCAACTTTATAGTTTGGTAGTCCCTCTACACCCTTCAGTTTTACCGAAATGTTTGGTTCCATTCTCATAGATCCTTTCTCCATATCCGCGTCCGATACATCGAGGTATCGAATAATTGAATGGAGATGCTGGAGAAAGTTCTTCACCTCTTCTGAACTGGTGAAATCGGGCTCAGTTACGATTTCTACGAGTGGTACTCCTGAGCGGTTGAAGTCCACGAGTGAGTCTTGTCCTGAATGGATCAATTTCCCGGTGTCTTCCTCCTGATGGACTCGATGTATGCGGAACTTTTTACCATCAACCTCAATCCAACCGTTCACCGCTATCGGTTGGTCGTATTGGCTAATCTGATAGCCTTTTGGAAGATCGGGGTACGAATAGTGTTTTCGATCGAACTTTGTCTTGAGATTGATCGTGCAGTTAAGTGCTTTTCCTATTTTGATGCACCATTCAATCGCTTTTTTATTTGGTACCGGCAGCGCTCCCGGTAAGCCTAAACACACCGGACAGGTGTTTGTATTTGGTTTTTTCCCAAAATAATCCGCCGAACACTGACAGAACATCTTAGACGTTGTTTTTAGCTCAACATGGATTTCAAGTCCGATGACCGGTGTATAGTTACTCATATTTTTTTAGTAATCCATTCATAACTCCCATAAATTCTGTTTCCTGTTCAAGTTCTCTCGTAATCGAAAGGATGGACTGTTCTTGGAGTCGCGGGCCCATGAACTGCAGTCCGATTGGCAGATTCTGGCGATCGAGACCCATTGGGAAGTTGATAGCCGGAATACCCGCTGCTGCAGCTGGTTCGTTGAGTACGTCCATCATCTCACCGAAGAACGGATACTTCTCAAAATCACCCTTCTTAATTGCGGTCTGGGGGGTCGTTGGAGCCAGGATCACATCCACTTCATGAAATACTCGATCGAAGTCTTGAATGATGAGCTGTCTCACCTTCTCTGCTTTTTTGTAAAAGGCGTCGTAATAGCCGTGTGAGAGGCTGTACGTCCCAAGCATAATTCTTCGCTTTGCCTCCTGCCCGAACATGTCTCGCCCATTTCCATACCGTACACCGTCATACCGATTTAAGTTCGATGAAACCTCCGATCGCTGGAGAATCGTATAGACAGAGATCGAGTACTTCGGTGATATGAGCTCTACCGGAACGACTGAATGGCCCAGTTTCTTGAGGATATCGATTGTTTCTTCGTATCGCTTCCGAATGTCATCATCGATATTCTCAAGATAGTCCTCACTCACACCGATCTTAAACTTTTTAGATTCTTGGAGAGAATATTGTTGAACATCCGTTGGGATCGACGTTGCATCAAATGGATCTTCACCTTGGATAAGCTCGAGAAGGTATGCGGCGTCGGCGACAGTTCTTGTGATGGGACCGGGACAGTCCCATGAAGATCCCATTGCGATAACGCCGTACCGAGATACTCTTCCATAGGTTGGCTTTAGTCCGATCAGTCCACACCATGCTGCGGGTTGGCGGATCGACCCAGCTGTTTCGGATCCGATTGCCGCAGGTGCGAGATACGCTGCTACCGCAGCGGCCGAGCCTCCTGAGGATCCTCCAGCAGGTCGAGTTGTGTCCCAAGGGTTATTCGTCACACCATAATCCGATGTTTCGGTCGAAGAACCGTGAGCCCACGCATCCATATTCGTTTTCCCAAAGACCGAAAAATTGTTTTTAAGAAGACGTTCGACAACGGTTGCGCTGTATGGTGGGATGAACTGATCAAGCACCTTCGATGAGGCCGTTGTACGAATCCCGTTTGTGCAGAAGTTGTCCTTGAACGGCATGGGGAATCCGTCACCAGCCGGGATATCACTCGGACTCGTGACAAAACAGTTGAGATCGTCGTTGTACTTCTTTATACGATTGACAAAATAGTCCCAAAGTTCTCTGTTTGATATTTTTTTATCAGCGACGTGCTGTCTGAGATCGGTGAGTGATGTTCCGAGAATGTTCATATTACTTTGAGAGAACTTTAGGGACTTTAAACATCCCATCTTTTACATCCTTCGACTGACCCGTTGCTTCGGTCTGAGTTAACAGACGAGTATTGGGAGTTCCATCTTCGAAGTATCGATTAGTCTGACCGGTGATATTTGTGAGGCTGTCGATGCTGGCAGTATCGAGGTCGTTGAGATTATCGACGTATGAGATCGTCTCGGTAAACTGCGATGCAATTTTAGCTTTTTCAGCATCAGAAAGCTGTAACTGTGAGAGGCGAGATAGCGATTCTATTTCCGCATCAGCAAGCTTTTTCATGCAGTCATTATATATGAATGAGTGAGAATCGGCTCGGCTATTTTACCCGTTTGAAGAGGTGGTACATTCCCGGTAATCTTGTATGCTGACGGAAGATATGATCGGTGGTTGGAAGTCGCACCCTACGAACCGATCGTTGCGATGCAGTTTCTGCCAGGTTCATCTCGCGCACGTATACGGTCTGTGCGCCTACATCGATCGACAGACCCGATCTGGTGTAGCTTGTCGGCTGATAAAGATCGAGCGTAGGTCCATTTGTGTGCAGTTCTCGTGAAGGACGGAGCGGTACACCGAGAAATCGCAGACTCTCTTTAACAATCATGATGTCTTATCTCTCTGTTGAAGATGTACTTTGATACAAAACGTAATGTCCGGGTGTCGGTAAGAAGACGCGAGCTTTTTCAGGTGTGCCTGCTCGCACCGTTTGGACACTTTTATCATCTCGGAATGTTGACCATGAATCTGCCACTCTTCGAGTTGAAGATACTGTTAACGCGTTTCCATCCGGAGAAATAGCTTCCGTAATCTGCACTGACAATGTTTGGCCTGAACGCCGGGCAAATATGCCTTCATTGCCGTCATAGATCCTTTCAACACCTAATCCGGTAACCGTTTTCCATCGAGATATCGGCAAGCCCAAAAATTTCTCACGTGCTTCAAATGACATAGTGAGATTATAGTATAGAGTCTTAGAAAAACAAGTGTTTAGGCTGCTGTAACAACGGTAACCGGAGTTTGTTCCTTTCCTTGACCCATGGGATTGTCTCGGAATATCTCGGCAACAACTTGGTCTGAGATGTCAGTAGTGTTTGCCATAATATTTCTTCCAAGATCATTTGCGTCGATAATTACCACGCCACCAAACTGTTTTTCTATTGACCTGGTGAGATTGTCCTTGATGTATGCTTCAATTTCCTTCGCCGCTTTATCTGGATGTTCTGGCGCGAGCTTTGCTGAGACATTCGATGGGTAGAGTGAGTACTCTGTAGGACCATCTATTGACCTCGCCTTCTCTCCAGCGACTCGATAGAACACTCCTTTGATGCCAAGTGGCTTTGTAACTGCCGACAGAAGCGTTGCCCACAGAATTGTTGGGAGACCGACCTCCTGTATCGCAAGCCGCATCGTCCATTCGCTCCCAAGACCAATCCCGTAGCGTGCTCGGTGTACATCCTTTGAAAGCAGTCTTGCCCAAAAACCTGGCTTCATATCCCAGATCAAATACGACCTTCCTTGGGCAATCGCCACAACTTTTTCCGATACGACGAAAA
>CAZHVF010000021.1:0-11550 GCA_964535635.1 uncultured Gammaproteobacteria bacterium
CATACTTCCAGCGGGGGAGTACTATCTTCGTGCGACCGCACCGGGATCAGTTCCGGTGAACAGTGAGATATTCCGGATCGATAAACCTACTGCAATTATTCAGTCCTTTCGACTTCGAGCAAACCAAACGGTCTGGGATCTTTGGAGGAGCGAAGCTGTCCCGGTTGCAATCACACAACTCCGTCAATCGAGTATGCCGAAGCAGAAGTGGGGCTTCCCATTTCCTGCATTCCAGCTTGAAAAGCAGGGGAGAACATTCACCGAGCTTGATCTGCGGGGAGCAACCACACTCGTAACCGTACTCAATGCATGGTCTCCATCAACACAACATCAACTCCCATATCTCCGTTCGCTCGCTGAAGATGGACAGGTGCGAGTGGTTGTGGTGTTTCCGCATGAGCGAGAGTCTACACTTGAGTTGCTATCGTCGCAGCTTGGGAACAAGATTGTCGCGATTGCAGACACCGATGGAACGTTGAGTTCCAGATTGGGCGTAGTGACAGCACCAATGCATCTCATTCTCAATCATCAAGCTATTATCCAGAACATTGTCTACGGTGTTCATAGTCCTGATGAGTTGCGATCCTATTTGATACACTGATGGTATGTGGATATCCTTTGGACTTGAGAATCTGCGGTTCGCCCTACATATCCTTGCTGGATTAGCCTTTGCAGGTGTTGGGTGGCTGTATGCCGATGCATGGCAAGGGAAACGTCGGGCAACCGAGCTCTTCAAGTTTCTTGGCTACTATGGAGTAGCGATTTCCTTTTTTGTCTCTGCTGTACGCGTGGAGTACAACTTCTCAACGGTATCGGTCATCAGTTCGCTTTCACCCTATTATCTTTCACTGGGAACGAAGATCCTTGGGTACGCACTCATCATTGTCGGACTCATCGTTGACCCATTCCCTCAGACCGTTGGGCTGCGTATGCTTCTTCCATTCGGCATTGCGACCGGGATTGGGTTTGGACTACCTCTGTTCTCCGGAGCGATTGCATTACTGTATCTGTACCGAGCCACGTACGGAAAAGAACAACACCTAAAACCGATTGCGTACAGCATGATGGCATTTTCACTCTACGATCTTTTATCGTATCGGGGCCTCCTGTTGCAGACAAACAACATAGCGGTATTTTCGTTCGTGAAGCCGTATGGGCCGATCTGGATTGCGCAAAACACCGCTTTATTTCTTGCCACGTTTGTGCTCGGGAGGTGGATTTGGTTTTACCTTCTTAAGCGATTTCAGACTCAACTCTACGCGATCTATACTATTTCGGTGGTCACGATCTTTTTAATCATCACGGTATGTTTCACCGGCCTACTCCTGTCTCAGGTGCAGACACAGACACTCCAGACACTCAAGAGTAGCGTGCAGATGTTTTCCTTTGTACTCGATACGAAGAAAACAAGCGTAATCGCAAAAGCACAGATGCTGGCAGAAAGTAATGCGGTCCGAGAAGCGATGATTGGTGGATCGCGCAATGCAGTTGCGCAGAGTGTGGCGCGTACCGCGACACTCGCAAAGGAAAACACGCTTCTCGTTACCAACAGCCAAGGGCAGACGATTCTCAGGAGCGATGGACGAGAGGGTGCCCAGGATTTTTTTTCTGACGACCCGCTGGTGAAACGTGCGCTCTCTGGGAAGAAGGTAGCATCGATTATCTCCAAGGATGGTGCGCTCAGTCCGGATCTGATGGTGTGGGGCGCTGTTCCGGTTACATCCGATACGAAGGTTATTGGTACGATTGTTGTGGGCGAGGTCCTCAATAGCGCGTTCCTCGATGGACTGAAAGAGAAGACGGGCTACGATGTCGTCGCATACGCTCAGAATCGTGTTGCTGCGACTACGCTGAGTAACGGTTCCAGTGCAGACCGTCCGATTGGATCCAAACTCACCGATCCGCAGGTGAAGGAGGCGATTACGTCGCATCGCCAGACCTACTCTGGGGAGCTGACATTTTTTGATTCACCCTATTACGGTGTCGTGACGCCGCTCACCGATATCGATGGAGATGCAATTGGCGCGGTCGGCTTTCTCATTCCTCAACTTGCAGTACTCCGAGCAGCCGGCAGCTCGATTGAGTATACCTTCTTCGTTACGACACTCATTCTCGCATGTTCGAGTATTCCATCGTTCTTCATCTCGAAGTATCTGAGCGATCAGGTAAGTTGAACTATAGTTTTGGAGCTTCACTCTGCGAGCTTGAGAACAGTGAGATGAGGGTGATCAGACCTACGCTGATGGAAAAACCTCCGAGAGAAAAGAGCAAGTCCGACAGGTCTCCATTCCAGTAGGTACCGACCGAAGTTGAATGTGTAAAGAGAATATCTGCCACCGCATGAAGGAGTGCGCCTGCGGTGATAAACAACATGATCATGTTGAACTTTCCACCTACCGTTCGCAGGGCGACAATGCTCAACGCAACAATCACCGCATCAGCGAATGGATAATAGATGTTCAGACCATTCGTGAGTGGATCGAGCTCCGTGCTCAGTTCCGGTTTGTTAATGAAGATCATTGTCACAGCAAGAATAATGACCGTAAGGAGTACAAACTCGAAGATCTGTAATGGCTTGATCCGAGGAATAAAGAGTAATGTGATGTTCCAGATGCCAAGGAGCAGACACGGCATCAGAAGTACAAAGAATGCATCGGCGATGGAGGGGTAGGGCACCTCGCGACCCGAAAGGTTAAACCATAGCCAGATCATCTGACCAATACCGTACAGAAATAATCCCGATGCGGTATAAAGCAAACCTCTTCCAACGGTACTCCGCAGTCCACCAAGTCGCGAAATTGCAAGGAGACCGGTGAGACCACCGATGAGAAAAATGCCACCGTATGCTCCATTGAACCAGAAATTCCAAATCGAAGTATGATCTGGACTGACCTGGAGCAGCGTCCACCACACAAAGACGACGATCTGGAGCAGTCCAATTCCAATATATTTATTCATACAGTTTTTTGAGTATACTCAATATATATGCCATTGTTCGCTCCATTGCTCAATCTCTTTCATCATAGGACGATTTCAACGGAAGAGCAACTGCAAAAGGACACGATAAACACCCTCATTTCATACTGCATCTCACTCATTAATCGTGAGGACCTCGTCTACGAAACCATCGAGTCGTATCGTCGACTCAATAGTGATGAAGAGCATCTTGACACGATGAAGTACATGTCGGTCTATATATCGCTTGAGCAGTTTATCACCGGAAACAAAAAACCAATGGTCATGGTCGAGCTGAGTCGTCAACAACTTCGTGACGAGGTTCGGAAGCACGTCAAGGTAGAGGATCTGCCTGCGCTCTTTCGCGTTCTATTTATTCCAAACAAATACCAACGGATTTCACTCTACGAAATTGGCGTGAAGCTTGTGATGCGGGAGGTAGAGCGTAACTTTGGTAACAAACTACTCACCGATCTCTATGCAAAGGAAGTTCGCGGGACGGTATTACAATCAACTCTACTGCACGATGGAGCGATTTCATTTTCAGGGCTTTACAAAAGCGCAACTGAGCTGAGCGACGAGCAGATTACATTTGCGTTTACGCGACTTTTTTCGGCGTTTTACACGCAACTGAAATCATCGGTCGGGGCGGATGCGGCAAAAAAACCCTTCAGCGAGTTCTATCAACTTGTGAAGAAGAACTATGAGTACGATCACGTGCTCGATGTTATTGAAGTGCTACCGGGGGATATCACCCAGGATGATCGACTCGAGTTCCTCAGTAAGGAAGAGCTGAAAAAGCAGATCATCGAAGCAACAAGCCAGCTCCAGAATGAGCGCGATCAGGCCAAAGCCGTCGTTGAAGCGCTCGGTGAAGGACTCTTTGTGGTTGATGCGGAGCTGAAGATCACTCAGGTCAATCCTACGACATGCAAGTTGCTTGCGATCACTCCAGACGAAGCTATCGGAATGCATATGCACGATGTTTTCCCCCTGTATCAGAATAATTCGTCATTTTTACCCACACACCGGCCAATTGCGGACGTGCTCCGAAAGGGCAAAGCGATATCCTCAGCAGTCATTGATGGGTATATGTCGCGATCACGAACCGGAGCGATCTTCCCGATTATTTTTTCAGCGACGCCGATTCGGAGTGGCGGGAAGGTAATTGGTGCGGTTGAGGTATTCCGAGACATTACCGACATCCATCGATACGAGCAGGAACTCCGTATGGCAAAGGCGACGGTTGAACAGAAGGTTGTTGATCGCACTCGACAGCTTCGAGAAACACAGAATCGATTATTTACATTCCTTGACAATATGCCCCTTGGCGTAGTAATTCTCGATCAAAGCAAGCGACTCAACTTCGCAAACAGCGCGATTATCAAGCTTATGAAGCGCATTTCAGACAAAGACATTCTCGTAGTTGGTGATACAGCGGAGAGTCTTTTTTCGCAGATAACACTATATAACAGGAAAGAGCGCGCAGTGATACCGGCGGATCACAATCCGCTACTTCAGGTATTCGATGGAAGACCCGCCCATTCTCGGGATATTGAGATTCAGTCGGGAGAAGCTTCAATACCGGTCGAGATATTTGCTACACCACTCTTTAATGAGCAGGGAAGAGTGAACTTCGTCATCGTTGTTACGAAGGACATCACCGAAGAGTTGATTCTCGATCGATCCAAAGACGAGTTTTTCTCGATTGCCTCGCACGAATTAAGAACACCCCTTACTGCGATTCGGGGGAATACGTCACTTATACAGGAGTACTTTGGAGAAAAGATCAATGACCCCGAACTGAAAGAGATGATTCAGGACATTCACCAGTCAAGCGTGCAGCTGATCGGTATTGTGAACGACTTTCTCAATGTCTCCCGACTCGAGCAGGGAAAGATGAAGTTCGAGCGTCAGGAGTTTGATCTACAGGAGGTTGTCAAAAGTGTCCTCTTTGAGTACGAGAAGCCTGCACAGGAAAGGGGTTTATTTCTCCTCTGTGACAATAAAAATCTTTCACAGGGTCAGAGTACGCTCGTTCATGCAGACAAAACAAAGACCAAGGAGGTTTTGGTTAACTTAGTCGGCAACGGTCTCAAATATACCGAAAAGGGAGGTGTTGCACTCAGTTGTCAGTTTGTGGAGGGATTTTTGCGAGTCAGAATTGCTGATACCGGACGAGGAATTGCCCCAGAAGGAAAAAAACTTCTGTTCCACAAATTTCAGCAAACCGGGAATAACCTCTATACACGAGATACCACTAAAAGTACCGGTCTTGGCCTGTACATCTCAAAGATGATCGCTGAGGGCATGGGCGGGAGAGTTTTTCTCGAGTACTCAGAGCCAGGAAAAGGTTCGGTCTTCTCATTCGATTTGCCCCTTGTAAAGTAACAATTCCTTTGTATCATGTTTGTATGGCGAGAATTTTGATCGTGGAAGATGATCCTCTCATGTCACGCATGTACCAGAAGATCTTTACCTTCGAAGGGTTCGAGGTATCGCTCGCATACAACGGCGAAGAAGGTTTTGAAAAAGCAGTAAAAGAAAAGCCAACGCTGATGCTACTTGATGTGATGATGCCGAAGATGAACGGTATTCAGCTTCTGGAGAAGCTCAAGATAGATCCAACCACCAAAACCATACCGGTCGTAATGCTCACCAACCTCGCCGGCCAGCAGGATGCTGAGCGAGCGCTTGCGAAAGGAGCGGTGAAGTATATTGTAAAAAGTGAGTACGAACCAAAGCAGATCGTGAACATGGTAAAGGAGATCCTTGCTGGATATACCCGAAATGAACTCCCAACCGCACAATAATCCAGAATCAGACATTCCTTCGATGGATGTGAACGCCGCGCTACGGTATGAATCTTCTACTCCATTACAACAACCCGATAGGAGCGATGTAAAACTTCACAGGATATTTAGCATCGGAGTGGGAGTCGTACTTGCGATTGTTTTACTGTCGATTGGGGGTATACTGTTACTGAACTATGCCGGTTAGAACATATTTAAGTCCAGAAGAACTTCAAACTGCCGTTGCAAAGATTGCACCGATCACTGCGTCCTTTGACAATCTTCCGGTACACATTGCAATTACCGATGTGCACGCCAATGTGCTCTATGCGAATAAAGAAGCGATGAAAAAGACCGGATATCTCGATGGAGCAGAAGTGCTGGGCCATAATCCAGGCGATCTCTGGGGAGGACAGATGGACGAAGCATTTTTTACTCAAATGTGGCAAACGATCAAGGTTGAGAAGAAGCCGTTTGCCGGTAAGCTGAAAAATATCCGCAAAGACGGAGCGGAGTACTGGGTAGTACTCCAGATCCAGCCTATATTTGATAAACAGAATGAACTTGCATACTTCTTTGCGATTGAACCGGAGGTAACGCAGGGGAGTCTCACCAACGATGATGTGCAGCGAGCAATTGCCTCATTCCAAACCTTCGTAAAAGCCCTGGCGGTATAGATTTCCAAGATCGCAAAAAAGGGTTGACAAGATTTTATAAAAACGGTATAGTGATCCATACTATGACATTAACCACAGTTCAATCTAACCATGAACGAGGAAACGTTGTCCTCGGTTTACTTATTGGAGCAGTGCTTGCACTGATCCCTTCATACTACTTCTACACGAAGTATCAACAGGCACAAAAACTGCTCAAAAATCCTCAGCAGGTCGCAACGGAGCAGACGAAGGCGGTAGTTGATAAGGTCGGAAAGTTAATTGCGCTTCCATCTGACGAGACGCCATCATTAGCAACGGTTCAAGATAAAACCAGACTCAAGGATCAGCCATTCTTCAAGAATGCGGTGAATGGGGATAAGTTGCTTCTCTACATTAAGGCACGAAAAGCAATCTTATATCGAGAGTCATCAAACAAAATTATCGAGGTTGCTCCAATCAATATCACAAAGAATCAGCAACAGGCAGGAACCGCAACAACACCAGCACCAACGCAGGCAGTTGCACCTACCAAAGCAAAGTAATTTCAATTGTTAGCATGAAAATCCCTTGGCGAGAGCCGAGGGATTTTTTATTGAAGTATAAGTTGGCGATCGATAACGGAGAGGGAATATCGACGTTCACCAATGGCGAAGTCTTGTATAGACGAACTCGAAAGGGGTTGAATCGAGTAGGTTCCTGACACCTCATCGTACGCATGTATGCGCTGTTCGCCTTCGTTTTTCCAGAGCACCACGCTATCCTGTTGAGCGACGATGGTGCTTGATGATATCTGAGTATCATTCTGTAAAATCGATGCGATTGTCGTGGGGCCGGTCAAGAGCGTTCGAGATGCCTGTTCGGATGCCACTCGAAGACCACGACCGTTCTCAACATATGCAGGACTCAACTGCAGTACACGGGGCGGAGCGGAGGTCGTAGGAAGTAATATGGTGTACGACAGGGTTTGATCTGTCTGAGTAATCGGGATAATTAATTTTTTCTCCGCTATCTTGGTGGTGTTTTCCTCGTGTAGGAACGGTGCTGGATCAATCATCGACTCATTGTTCCATTTCATGCCAAAATGAAGATGTGCGCCGGTAGAGCGCCCCGTGTTGCCTGATCGACCGACAATCTGTCCTTTCATAACCTTGTCTCCGATCTGCGCAGATGTCGAAGAGAGGTGTCCGTAGAATGACTGACCCCAGCTGTGCTGGATCGCTATCGTCGTTCCGTAGTCGTTTACCTCTCGATAGGGCACGATTTCACCATCATCGACAGCCTTTATCGGCGTTCCCATCGGAACCGCGAAGTCAACGCCATCGTGATTTGGCATTCCGAGATGCTCATCAGGATTAACTTTTCCGAAGGGGAGTGTTATTTCGTACTGACCGTCGAACGGATATCTTGGATGGACAAGCTCCGGAAGTTTCAACTGCGAGAGATTGGCATTCGTAATAATTGCATCAAACGGTACGAACTCGATCAACGACGATGCGGTGCTTTCCGGAAGCGTGCCGGATACACTCAGCTGAATGGTTTGAGTTCGACCCGTCTCGATAAAGGAAGATTGCGATCGATGAATGGTCAGCTGGGGAGTTCCGACCGTAATCCACTGGTCGAGTATCGTAGTTTGATCGTTCATAAAGACAAGGTGATAGGTGTCGGGTTGCCACTTCCTGTCAGGAACTATCGTGAGTGTGCGATCGACAAGGACCGCCTTAAACGGAATCGATGCCCCCTGCCCCGAAGTAACTTCTGCATGTAGTTTCATTGGCTCTCCGCTGTAGGTGAGGTTCACTGGTTGGGTTTCATCAAACAAGGTCTTTTCAAGAGTAATAACCGGGTTTAATGGCGTCTGCGCACCAGCAGGGATCGGAGTTATAAAGATGATCAAAAAAAAGAGCAGGCGTTTCATAACCTATAATATGAGTATGCGTGTAAAGATCCGGTTTGTCAACACCGTTTGGACGCAATCTTAATAGATCTACGCCTCATTGACGCAAAAAATGAATTATTCTGTAGCGAAACGTGGCGTCGATATGGTATAGTTACTCTATGGTAGAAAAAACATTGATTGTCGTTAAACCAGATGGAGTAAAGCGAAGTTTGATCGGTGAGATCATCGGGCGATTTGAGAAGGCAGGCTTGAAGGTGGTCGCTTCAAAAATGGTAAAGGTCTCTAAGGAGCTCGCAGGCCGACATTATCCAGCAGATCGTGAGGAACTGTGGGTTGCGATTGGGCACAAAACACTCGACAACTACAAATCCCTTGAGATGGACGCCAAAAAGACGCTCGGCACCGACGATCCGAAGAAGATTGGCGATATGGTTCGTGTCTGGCTTCTTGACTATATTGTTTCTGGTCCAGTCTTTGCTGCGGTGCTCGAAGGACCGCATGCAGTTGAGCTTGTGAGAAAGATCTGTGGCCACACGCTCCCGCTTCTGTCGCTCCCCGGCACGATCAGAGGGGATTATTCCTTCGATTCGTCCGCCTTAGCGAACACAGGCAAGCGTGCGATCAAGAATCTGATTCATTCATCAGGGAATAAGGTCGAAGCAGACTACGAAATTCCACTCTGGTTCGATGAGTCCGAACTTGTTTCGTATTCTCGCTCGGACGAAGAGATCATGGCATAATGGCTTTTAGGCTGATATAGAGCCTCAAACATATATCTGCGCTCATGAGGCTTTCACGTATCTTTTCCCTTGCATTTACCTTCGATTTCTCGATATAGTTAATATAAGTTCGTTTTCTATTGGTATGGTGAAAAAACTCAGACTACCACTGCTTCTTACCGTGCTCTTTTCCTTCCTGCTCTTTTGCTCGCGCAGTGTTCATGCCCAGCTTTTTTCGTATAGTATCGCGCGTTACGTAGAGGTAAAAGATAGTATCGTTCCGGATGGCTCGGTTGTCTCGCAGGATGCGGACGGTGCATATACCCTTACTCGCAGGGCGTACGACGCGCAGGTGCGTGGCATCATCGTAAACGATCCGGCTATCTATGTTAAGTCTGACAATCCTCGTAAAAAATATGCGATTGTGGGATCAGGAGAGGCGAATGTTCGAGTAAGTACTGCGGAAGGACCTATTCAGAAAGGAGATCTGCTCCGTTCATCCACAATGCCTGGTGTACTCGTGCGAGCAGCGAAGTCAGGGTTTGTCGTTGGTGTTGCGATGCAGAATTATACCGAATCGAATTCGAAGACCGTTGGGATAATCCGTGCAACTCTAGACATTCATTATGCTCCGTCGGTGTCATCGATCGGTTCTGCGCTGACCGATATCTTTAGTTTATCTGCACTTGCGACGTATGAACAACCACTCATCGTCTTCAAGTATGTGATTGCAGCGATTATAACACTCGCCTCGTTCGTATTCGGCTTTTTATACTTCGGTCGAATAGCGAGCAGAGGAGTGGAAGCGCTCGGAAGAAATCCATTAGCAAGTCGAAGCATTCAGTTCGGTATCGTGATGAACGTGCTCATTACATTTGCAATTATTGCGGTTGGGATTGTTGTTTCGTTATTCATCATTCAAAGCTAGTATGGAAGACGTTAGCCTTATCGTTACAATATTCACGCTATTTCTATTAACGCTCGTCTGCATCTACGGCATGTATCTTGCCAAACGTGAGCGTGCACTGCGACGAAAGCAGGACGAGCTTCATAAACAAGTTCAAAACACCCTCCAGAGCGCACTTGACCAGGCAGATCATATGTTGATCAACGCGAACGAAAAAGCTCGCGAAATGGTCAATCATGCGCATAATTTCAATGCACAGATGGAGCAACGAGCGACAGATGCGCTTTCGGAGGTCGGGCGAAGTTTCGAGCAAACCTTGCGGCACGATCTCTCCGCATCTGAACGTGAATACGACGCTGGATACCGCGAGATTATGGATGAAATGCGGACTGAATTTAAAAAAATGCTTGCGGAGCAGCTCCGAAAGTCGCAAGAGCTCACAGCATCGTTCACCGAAGAGCAGTTTGACCGAATCACAGACGAACTCAGAGAGTACGAGAAGGTACAAAAGAACGATCTCGCAGAGCGAGTCGGAAAGAGCGTTGAACATGTGCTAACAGAGACACTTAAAAAAACCCTCACTCCAGACGATCATAGAAAGTTAATCGAAGTTGCGCTGCAGTCGATAGAGCGAGGTGGAGAAAGTACACATTCAGCATAAGTATGAACCGACCAGAATCATTACTATCGCTCGAATCCCTCATTACTACCTCAGATCGCCAACTCTATGTCGAACGAATTACCGCCCTTAAACAGGAGGCGTTTTCTCTTGATCGACTAGCTCAAAAACCTGCAACCGACGCCATTGACCGAGAGATCCGGGCATATGTAACACAAGACTCCCAGACCGCAACTGCATCTGGGCTTGAGAAATCGCTCGATGAGCTGAAACGAAAGATTGCAGAAATAGAGGAGGTAGGGATACAGACGGCGTTTTCACCCTCAAGAGCCGATCTTGAGCACATTGTCGAAGTTCTCCTTCGAACATTTGGGAAACAGGTCATTGTTCGGGTGCAAATAGTTCCAGAAATATGGGGCGGAATCGTGATTGAATTTCGAGGGACTGTGTATGACCGATCGCTGAGAGCGAGTATTCTCAAAGGACAGTATGGATCAATATAATCATTTTCTCCAACAAACAAAGGAGTACGGAGTTGTAACCGAAGTAAAGGGGTACATTCTCAACCTCGACGGACTTCCACATGCGCGTGTAGGCGAGGTAATTGTATTCGAGAACGGCGCGCAGGGATATGTATTTCGTATCGAAAATAATAACGTCCGTGTCCTTCTTCTTACGAGAATTCCAATCCGTGTGGGCGTAAAAGCAGTTCGAACCGATCAAGATCTGACCGTCGCTGCCGGAGACTCCCTACTCGGAAGCGTTGTTGATCCTCTTGGAAATCCTGTTATTCCGTCGAAGGACTATAAAAAGCCGGAGGTAGCCATTCCGCTCCTCGTTCATACGATTCCACTCAGTGAGCGATCCCGCATCCATCGTCCTTTTCGAACTGGAGTTACCATTGTTGACTTCATGATTCCACTTGGAATGGGTCAGAAAGAGGTTGTGGTTGGTGATCGTAAGGTAGGGAAGAGTAGTTTTTTTCTCACGACCGTGAAAACACAG
>CAZHVF010000022.1:0-11479 GCA_964535635.1 uncultured Gammaproteobacteria bacterium
CCAACAACTCTTTTTGAAAAATTGTTGTTCCCGCCTCCTTACCTTCCCTTTCCAACCACCTCACACCCCACCCAACCACCGCCTTTTGTTCCACTTCTTTTTGTTTCCATTTCTTTTTTTGTCTTTTTTGGTGCTGTTGCTTTGTCTGCCATAGATTAGTTTGAAACAACGGTAACGAGCGATGTTCGCGCTCCTGGAATGACTCCTTTTACAATCAAGTGGTCTTCTGCGACCCCTACGACAAGGAGATTCTTAACGGTCACGGTATCATTTCCCATACGACCTGCCATTCTCTTCCCTTTGTAGACGCGTCCTGGAGTTGTGGTCTGTCCGACCGATCCGGGTGCTCTCCAACGATCTGACTGACCGTGAGTCTTTGGACCTCCCGCAAAGCCATGTCGCTTCACACCACCCTGGAATCCCTTTCCTTTTGAGACTCCGGTGACCGTGACCTTATCGCCTTCCTTAAAAACCATAACCGGCGTAACCTGATCTCCGACGGAGATCTTCTGTTCGCCAATCGTCAGAACTTTCTTTCCTTCTTCTTCGGTGATAACTGCTCCAGCAAACTTCTTCAGAGGAAGCTCGCGGAAAAAACGAAGCGGGGTTTCTACCCCCGCCTTTTTCAATTGACCAATTTGTGGTTTCTTGACATTTTTACCACGACCAAACGCGAGTTTAATCGAGGTTTCGGTTAGACCAATGCAGTAACAAGTAGGAGATTTAATCGTAGTCGTTGGGATGCGGATCCCATTCTGATCGAATTGTTGAGATTGATTAGCTTTCTCGCCAAGAATAAATCCTGACATAATATTGCTTTTGAAAAAAATAAAAAAGCCCCAGATTGGGGCCCATCCCTGTGAACCAATCTGCGGAGTATTACTGAATACCAGTCCTGACACTCTGCGTAGTCATTACGGTAATTATATAGTACGCCTAGAGGTAATTCAACTCAAAGTGATCAAATTGACGTTATGCTGTTTTGCGAACAAATAGAATTGTTCCGTCTGGTTGAACAACACGATCTGATCGCGGTCGAGCTGGCGTGGGTCCTCCGGCAGCATTTAGAGCAATACTCGCGACAACCGCCCAGAAAGCAACGGAAAACTTAGCAAGACCGGCGGCTTCTCTGATGAGAGGATTGCTACTCTGCTCCCTCTGTTCGAAAAGAGTGTGCGCTTTCCCAAGCGCGTGAAGCGTTGTTTCTACTGGACGCCGAAGTGGTGAAAGTATTCTTTCGGCAGACATGGTCACAGTATAGACCTCAATGAAGAATATTCAAGCAGATTACATCTTGACCTCGACCTCAACTCCTGCAGGGAGTTCGAGATGCATGAGAGAGTCGATGGTTTGATTCGTTGGATTCTCGATGTCAAGAATGCGTTTGTGAGTTTGTAGCCCAAAGTGTTCTCGCGAATCCTTATCAACGAAGGTTGACTTATTCACGACGAAGATCTCCTTCTTTGTGGGAAGGGGAATCGGACCAATAACGGAAGCGCCCGTCTTGATCGCGGTGTCCACGATCTTTTGACAGGTATCATCGATGAGACGATGATCATAGGACTTCAGTTTAATTCGAATTCTTCCTTTGGGCATACTATTAATGTGCTAACTTCCGAACTTGTGTGTGCGAGTGGAATACCACTCGCACAACTCAGTTCATGAACAACGGTTATTTATTAACCTTTGTTACGACTCCAGCTCCGACGGTATGGCCTCCTTCGCGGATTGCGAACTTGAGACCCTCTTCCATAGCAACTGGATAGATGAGCTTTGCCGAGATCTTAATGTTGTCTCCAGGCATAACCATCTCCACACCTTCTGGAAGGGTAACCTCACCGGTCACATCAGTTGTTCTGATGTAGAACTGTGGTCGGTAACCCTTGAAGAATGGACTATGTCGTCCACCTTCCTCTTTGGTGAGAACGTAAATCTCAGCCTCAAAGTCGGTATGAGGGGTAACTGAACCTGGCTTTGCAATAACCTGACCTCGTTGAACGTCGGTCTTCTCGATTCCTCGGAGAAGAAGTCCGGTGTTGTCTCCTGCACGTGCTTCATCAAGCGACTTGCGGAACATCTCGATTCCGGTGACGACGGTCTTCTTTCCACCTTTGGAAAGTCCGACGATCTCAACCTCTTCATTGACCTTCATGACACCTCGCTCTACGCGACCGGTGACGACGGTTCCTCGTCCTTGAATGGTGAAGACGTCTTCAACAGGCATCAAGAATGGCTTATCGATGTCTCGGGTTGGATCTGGGACGTAGTCGTCCACAGCCTTCATGAGATCTTCGATTGCCTTGACGGACTCAGCATCTCCTTCGAGTGCCTTGACCGATGATCCCTTGATAACCGGAACCTCATCTCCAGGATATCCGTACTTCTTGAGAAGATCACGAACCTCCATCTCGACGAGATCGAGAATCTCTTTATCCTGAACCATGTCGCACTTATTCAGATAGACAACGATTGCAGGAACATTCACCTGCTTAGCAAGGAGAATGTGCTCTCGAGTCTGAGGCATCGGCCCGTCTGGTGCCGAAACCACTAAGATTGCACCGTCCATCTGTGCTGCGCCGGTGATCATGTTCTTGATGTAATCAGCATGTCCTGGAGCATCGATGTGTGCGTAATGTCGCTTTTCTGTCTCGTATTCTGAGTGATGAATGTTAATGGTGACACCGCGAGCTTTTTCCTCAGGTGCCTTATCAATTTCTTCATACTTCATTGCTTTCGCAAGTCCTTTTGCAGCAAGCACGGTATGAATTGCTGAAGTGGTTGTGGTTTTTCCATGATCGACGTGACCAATGGTACCAATGTTCAAGTGGGGTTTATTTCTTTGGAATACTCCCTCTGCCATATATGTATATTTATAATGAATTAATAATAAAAAAATTTCTGCTGAACGCAGTTAGAGATAATAATACTTTGATAGGGTCCAAAAATCAAGCGAATATTATCCGATTTTGGTCTGATACAATGGCGGTATGCTAAATATCGATCAGAAAAAAGCAGTTGAACATATTCAAGGTCCACTCTTGATCGTTGCGGGAGCAGGAACCGGAAAAACAACAACCCTCATTGAAAAAATAGCACACCTCATTGAGCAAAAAGTCGCTCAGTCCCACGAAATTCTCGCGCTCACCTTCACCGACAAAGCAGCATCTGAGATGGAGGAGCGCGTAGATCAGCGACTTCCCTATGGATACTTTCAGGTCAACATCTCAACATTCCACTCATTTGCAGATCAGATCCTCCGAACCGAGAGTTCGCATATCGGGCTGAGTCCGATGTATCGACTCCTCACCGAAGCAGAGACCATTCTCTTCATGCGAGAGCATCTCTTTCTCTTCAAGCTCAAGTACTTTCGCCCGCTTGGCAATCCGAATAAATTCTTAGATGCGTTGCTCCAGCACTTCTCCCGGCTTCGCGACGAGGATGTGACACCGCAACAGTACCTAGCGTGGGCGCGTCGTACCGCGAAACGCTCCGACATCGAAAAAGATGAGCGAGCGAAAAATCTTGAGCTTGCGGTAGCGTTCCAAACCTTTCAATCGATCAAACAGAAGGAGGGAGTAGTTGATTACGCAGATCTCATTGCATACCTTCTTGAGCTATTCCGCAAACGGCCGCAGATTCTCGGTCGATACCGACAACAGCATAGGTATATAGTAGTAGACGAGTTTCAGGACACAAACATTGCTCAGTACTCGCTCATCAAGCTCCTCGCACCACCACGAAAAAAATCTCACCTCGCCAAAGAGAATGCGTCGGTCGGGCCAAACCTCACCGTCGTTGGTGATGACTCTCAGGCAATCTACAAATTCCGGGGAGCTTCGGTCTCAAATATTCTGACCTTCATGAAGGACTACAAAGGCGCAAAGCAGATTAGTCTACAGAAAAACTATCGTTCATCCCAAGCGATCCTTGATCATGCGTACAAATTGATCAAACACAACGATCCCGATACGCTCGAGGCGCAGCTTGGAATTTCGAAGGAGCTTGTCGCAGCCGGCGCTCAACCCGGACGGCCGAAGAGCGTTAGAACGACCATACCAGTACAGCTGCAGGTGAGTGACCGAGGCGAGGATGAGGCGGATGAGGTTGCAAAGATGATGCAAAAACTTCATAAGGGCTATTCATACTCTGAGATCGCCATCCTTCTTCGTGCGAACAACCATGCCGATATGTTCACCCGTGCACTCACCCGTCGTGGTGTTCCCTATCAATTTCTTGGACCGGGCGCGCTCTTTAAGCAGCCTGAGGTAAAGGACCTCATCGCGTACCTCCGAGTTCTTTGCGACCTCGATGACTCGGTCTCTCTCTATCGAGTACTACAGATGGAGCTCTTTGAGATTGATCCAAAGGATATCTCGCTCTTACTCACCTTTGCGAAGCGCTCCACGATCTCGCTCTTTCAGGCGATAGAGATCGCAATTGGATCACATGACGAGAAGTATCACCACACCTCCCACGACAACTATAAACCACAACTCCCCGCACTCGCTGAATCATCGCTCACATCGTTGATTACTATTCATACCCTCATCTCCTCGAACCTTGCAAAAATAAAAAAGGAAACCGCAGGACAGATCCTCTACTACTTCTTGCAGGACTCTGGATACCTCCAGACCATCACCCAGTACAAGACCCAGACTGATGAACGACGAGCCCTCAACATCTCTCGATTCTTCGACAAACTCAAAAGCTTTGAGGCGACACACGAAGATGCGTCGGTCATGGCGGTTACTGATTACCTTACGATGAGTATGGAGTTGGGAGAGTCACCAAACGCGATCGACATCGATCGCGATACTTACGATGCTGTACAGATCCTCACAGTACACTCGTCGAAAGGCCTCGAGTTTCCGGTCGTGTTCCTCGTCAACCTTACCCAAGATCGCTTCCCAACTCGAGAACGAAAAGAGACCATCCCGATCCCCCAGGAACTGATTAAGGAGATGCTACCGGTTGGGAATGCGCACGATCTTGAGGAGCGCCGTCTCTTTTATGTCGGCATGACACGCGCAAAGGAGCGACTGTTCCTGACCGCAGCGCAGTACTACGGAGAAGGAAAGCGGATCCGAAAGCTCTCGCCGTTTGTGTATGAGACGCTCGAGGAACAGCAGCTCGTTCAAACGCTTGCGACAAAGAAGGCAGAAAAGGATCAGCTGAGTATGTTCGACTATAAGCCGGACACAACGGTAATCAAAAAGAACAAGAAAGATCCGGTCGCGACGCTCTCGTTCACCCAGATCGACACCTATCAACTCTGCCCGCTCCGATATAAGTATCAGTACATTCTCAAAATTCCGGTGATTGCAGAGGGAGTGACCTCGATGGGAACATCTGTGCACGCTGCACTTGAGCAGTTCTACACCGAGTTTGCACACAACAAAAAACTCGGTGTAAAGCGATTAGTCGATCTACTGCATGAGTCGTGGATTCCGCTTGGGTTTCACTCAAAAGCACATGAGCAGGAGATGAAGCATCATGCAGAAACCATGCTCCGCAACTACTTCCAAACGTATCACTCCGAGGATATTCGAATCCTTGATCTAGAAAAGTTGTTCAAGATCAAGATACATGACGGCGACGACATTTTCGTCACCGGTAAGATCGATCGCGTCGACGACGGATCCAAGAATGCGATTGAGATCGTCGACTACAAGACCGGCAATCTACCGGATGAAAAAAAACTGAAGAACAGTCTCCAGCTCTCGATCTATCTCCTAGCGGCATCCGATCCTGGTCTCTACGGAAAAAAAGTCTCTGAGATTACCCTTACCTTCTACTATCTTCAAGAGAATAAAAAGATCAACATCTCGCAGTCCGGTGAATCGGTTATGAAGGCTAAGGAGGTTATTCTCTCAACTGTTGAGCACATCCGTGCTGAGAAATTCGCTCCGAAAAAAGGGCCATGGTGCAATTACTGTCCATTCAAAATGGTCTGCGAAGCATGGCAATAAGGTATAATGGGATCCATGACCGATCGGATTACACAGTCGCGCTTTTTTGTACGACTGTTTCACATTATCGTGCCCGTCTTTGCATGGCTTTTGATTACTCTTCCGGTCTGGCTCTCACCATTTCACCCTGCGATCGTTGCATACTTCATTCTCTCGTTCAACGTCTACTTCTTCTACAAGTCCATCATTACGGTCTACTTTGCAGTACTTTCGTATAAAACGATTGAGTATCATCAGAAAATTCCGTACCGGCAGAAAGTTTCGAAACTCAAAGAGGCGAATAATCTCCATCACTTCCTTGTCATCCCCAACTACAAAGAGCCACTCCACAAACTAACCGAAACACTCGATCAGCTCGCAAAAAATGACTATCCGTTCCGCAAGCCTTCAATTGTACTCGCGTTTGAGTCGCGTGAAACGGAGGCACCGGAAAAATATCGCGCAATACGTGCAAGATATGGAAAGATTTTTTCCCATATTCTCGATACGTACCACACGCTCCTCCCCGGCGAGGTAGCAGGCAAAGCGAGTAATCAGTCGTATGCATGTCAACAAGTCGAGAAGTACTGTAACGAAAATGGCATCCCCCTCGAATCAGCGCTCATCACCATTGCCGATGCCGACAGCATGTTCCCCAAGAACTATTTCTCGTACCTTACCTACGAGTTCATCAAAGATACCGGTAGAAAGTATCACTTCTACTGGGCACCAGTTCTCCTCTATAACAACTTCTGGAAACTTCCGTTTTTTCTCCGCATGCAGGCGACACTGTCCTCGATCTTTCGTCTTGCGTTTTTATCACAACGGAAAAAACTTATCCAGATCTCGACATACACAACAAACCTATGGCTTCTCAAACAGATTAATTACTGGGACACTGACATTATCCCCGAAGACTGGCATATTTATTTCCAGGCCTTTTTTGCGTTTGGTGAGAAGGTGAAAACGCTTCCGCTCTTTACCATCATTAACGGAGACGCAGTCTACTCAGGCGGCGTCATCAAGACCATCATCAATCGGTATGAACAAGAAAAGCGATGGGCATGGGGAGTGAGCGACATCGGTTACGCACTCACGCATAGTTTTAAAAATACCGATATCCCCTTTCTCACGAAGATTCGAAAAGTGACCTACCTGATCGAGACCCATCTGCTGTGGCCCACCTCCTTCTTCATTCTTACGGTAAGCGCGTTGATTCCACCATTGGTAAATCCTGTCTTTAAGCGAACAGTTCTTGGCTTCTTGCTTCCACAGTTTTCGAGTCTCATTCTCACGCTCTCAACCTCGTTTCTTTTGGTCTACACCTACCTGGATGTAAAACTGAGAAAAAAGCTTGCACAGAAAACACCACTCTACCATCTTCCGTTTCTCATCATCCAGTGGTATCTCCTCCCGATCGTCTCATTTGTGCTGTCCTCACTCCCCGCGCTCGATGCCCATACCCGTATGATCTTCGGGAAAAAACTCGACTACAAAGTGACAGAAAAAGTCTAGTACACTGTTCTACAACCACTCAGTACCATGCTGAACTTTCTATTGACGAAGACACCATTGGTTTTCTTTACGCAAAGCTTCTGGAGAGATGAAGCCTTTACGTATCTCATGGCGAAGCAGCCGATCGGAGACATCATCTCTACGACGGTAAAAGACTTTAGCCCACCACTGTACTACATCGTGCTCCACTTTTGGATGATGTTGTTCGGGCACTCCGAGATAGCACTTCGCGCACTGTCTCTGGTATTTTTTTTCGCCACAATCTACGTCGTTGATCACATTCTTGTTGAAGTGTTCCATCTACGAAAATCGCACCGAATACTATCGCTCCTCACGCTGAGTCTAAATCCGTTCCTGTTGTACTATGCAGGAGAAGCAAGAATGTATACGATGGCGGCATTCTGGACCACACTTTCGTGGTACGGAATGCTTACCGGAAAGCGGAGACTCTACATTCTCTCTTCGGTGCTCGCCGTGTACACACACTACTTCACCGCACTTCACATCCTCGCACAGTTTATCGCCTATCGGATATTTCATCGAACGACGGGTTATCGAGCATTCGTAGGGATTGGAGTGTTTTTCCTTCCCTGGGCGCTCTTTACATTCATGTCCCACGGGTCTTCGGACAGCGCCTTCTGGATACCTTCCCCCACCATCACCACTATCCAATCGCTTCCCGGAATCCTATTCACAGGATTTGAGCAGTCGTTCCACACCGGATCAGAGTGGCTACGATACTTTACGGTAATCGGATTCCTGACCTCGGCATATGTTGCCATTCATGCGGTGCTGAAACGCGATCGCGTTGGAACAACGCTCCTTCTTTGGACCTGGGTTCCACCGCTTGTCCTGCTCGGGGTATCATTGATGAAGCCATTTTTTCTTCCTCGCTACTTCATCGCCTCAACAGTTGGCATATCTCTCATCACTGTTTATACATTCCATCGATTACCAAGAATGCTTGCGCTCTGTGCATTTGTTATCGTAATCATCGTATCTGTTCAGTTTAATATCGATCAGTCAACACAGCGAACAAAAGCAGATCTCCGAACCACAATCTCAACGCTGAAAAAGATCATGAATCCAGCCGATGTACTCTACGTGGAGAACGAGCTTGATTTTCATACCGCACAGTACTACTTCGATGAACAACGAGTATATATCTATCGCAAAGACTATCGAGAGTTGCCGGAGTACGTCGGAAAGGTTTTGATTCCCCAACAGTACGTAACCGCAACGCTTCCCACCTTCCCGCGAAAAGCATATATCCTCCACCCAAATCTCCGGTACGATATTCAGTCGGTGAACTAACTCTTCGGTTGATGACATCTCGTTCATTTCATGTATAATAGCGTCATGAAATATCTACTCAAAACCGATAAAGAAATTGCAACCCTCATCAAGCTCGAAGACAAGCGTCAGGAACAGACCCTCATGATGATTCCTTCCGAGAACACCGCATCATACGCAGTTGAAGAAGCGGTTGGATCATCGTTTGGTAATAAATATGCGGAAGGGTATCCAACGAAGCGATATTATCAAGGTCAGGAGTTTGCAGACAAGCTAGAGTCCCTGGTCATCGAACGAGCAAAAAAGCTTTTCAATGTGAAACATGTGAATGTCCAGGCGCTCTCTGGATCGCCGGCAAACTTTGCGGTCTATACCGCGTTACTGAAGCCGGGTGCAAAGATCATGGGTCTTTCGTTAAGCTCTGGTGGACATCTGACGCATGGTGCAAAACGAAATGCAAGTAGTATCTACTTTACCGCTGTGAACTACGATACGCGACCGGATGGAACGATCGATTATGAAGCAGTAAGAAAACTTGCAAAAAAAGAAAAGCCAGCCATTATCGTTGCAGGAACGACAGCCTATGCGCGAATATTGAACTGGAAAAAGTTCGCAGCGATCGCCGATGAGGTTGGAGCGCTCCTCCTCGCTGATATGTCTCATATTGCTGGTCTCGTTGCTACCGGGGTCTATCCATCACCGGTGCCACACGTCCATGTGGTTACAACCACAACTCATAAGACGCTCCGTGGTCCACGCGGTGCACTGATTATGGTGACAGCGAAGGGATTGAAGAAGGATCCTGACCTTGGTTCGAAGATTGACAAAGCGATCATACCGGGCATTCAGGGTGGCCCCCACCTGAACACGATTGCTGGGATTGGTGTGGCCCTCAAAGAAGCATCGTCAAAATCATTTGTGACCTATACGAAACAAATTGTGAAGAATGCAGCGACACTCGCAACAGAACTGAAAAAATATGACTTTACACTCGTGACTGGAGGAACCGATTCACATTTACTCCTCATCGACTGTCGAAATAAGGGACTCCTCGGTAACACCGTCGCAGAAACATGCGAAGCAGTGAATATCGTACTCAATCGAAATGGCGTACCGTTCGATCCAAATCCTCCGTTCTATCCTTCAGGGATTCGTCTGGGAACACCGGGGATTACCTCTCGTCGAATGAAAGAGAAAGAAATGAAGGTGATCGCCTCCTGTATTCATGAGGCCGTTCAGCTGGTTGCTGCTACCAAGCAGAAACTCAAGATCTCTGATCAGGATGAACGAAACGCCGAGATCCGACGTACCATCATCGCAAAAACAACCGGACTGTCAGCGATACGCAAGCGGATTCTTGCTCTGTGCGCTGCCTTCCCGTTGCGTAAAAACTATTCGCTATGATCTATTTGCTCATCGTCGCAAATATTCTCATGCTCGTGACCTTCGCATTCTCGTTTCGAACGCTCCCTCCTATGGTGCCGTTATTCTACTCAAAACCGGAAGGCGAACTGCAGTTGGGTGCATGGTGGCTTATCGCCATCCTGCCATTGTGCATGAATTTGCTCTATGTATTAAATGCGAAACTTACCAAAAAGTTATTTTCTGAGTCTGACTTCGCAAACAAAATTATCTTCTACGCGAATCTTGCAATAGTTATCATCTTCACAGCACTCTTCATTAAAATAGTATCATTGGTTTCATGATCCCATTACTCGCCTTCATACTCTCTGCTGCACTTGCATACTGCTTTACGATCCCTACAATCTGGCTTGCGAAGAAGTACAACCTCGTCACCAATAAAAAGACACGGTTCCATCCAGCACATACGCATACCGGTATTATTCCGCGCGCTGGAGGCGTCCCGATTTTTCTCGCATTTCTCTTTACCGCCGTATTGTTTCTTCCTTCAGAAAAAATTGTCATTGGCATGATTCTCGCAAGCTTCCTTCATGTTCTCATTGGCTTATACGATGACTATATCGACAGCTCACCGTACGCTCGTTTTCTTGGCAATTTCTTGGTTGCTGGGCTCGTGGTTGCGGCAGGATTAGGCATACCATACCTAACCAATCCATTCGGTGGCATTATTCGATTCGACACGATTGTCTGGACGATTCAGTTCTTTGGCACACATAGCTTGATGGTGATTGGAGATACCCTCGCGGTTCTGTGGCTTGTCTGGACAACAAACATGGTGAACTGGAGTAAAGGCGTTGATGGACAGTTGCCCGGATTTGTGGCAATAGCCGGAATTTTCCTTGGACTTCTTTCTCAACGGTTTGTTGCACACGACATCAATGCACAGACCGTCATGATTCTGTCCTTTATCATGGCGGGTGCATATGTAGGATTTTTGCCATTCAACTTCTACCCGCAACAGATTATGCCCGGATATGGTGGAGGTGGGCTCGCGGGCCTGTGGTTGGGTATCCTCGCCATTCTCTCGTTTGGAAAAATCGGCACCGCGGTATTGATTCTCGCCATACCTACAACCGATGCCGTGTACAGCATCCTTCGAAGGATTCGGAATAAACAGTCGCCATTCCGAGCTGACTGGGGTCACTTTCACCACCGGTTGCTCGAACTCGGTTGGGGTCGGAGAAGAATTGCAGTTTTCTACTGGGCGGTTTCTGCGGTTCTCGGTGTCGCAAGTCTGTTTTTGCAAGGGATCGAGAAGGTGCTCGCTTTTATTACGGTAAGCGTTGCGCTCCTTGCATTCA
>CAZHVF010000023.1:0-10673 GCA_964535635.1 uncultured Gammaproteobacteria bacterium
AGGGAAGGGGAAGTAATTAGTTCTGGCCTTTTCTGCTCTGGACTCTTCGTTGGGTAAGAGTGAGGAACTGTTTTCGCAGTCGAAGATTCTCCGGCGTTACTTCGAGAAGTTCATCGTCCGCGATGATATCAAGATACTGCTCAAGACTGAGGACCGTTGGGGGCTCGAGCGTAGCTTTCACTCCTTCACCTGAAGATCGGTTGTTCGTAAGCTGTTTTGCTTTACAGACATTTACCTCGATGTCCTTATCCTGATTTGAAAGACCAATGACCTCTCCTTCGTAGACCTGCACCCCCGGTCCGTAGAACATTGATCCGCGGACCTGTGCATTGACCAGTCCATAAGTGAGTGTCTCACCGGACTGACTTGCAATGAGTGCACCGTTTCGAACATTTTCCATATACGTTCCAACCGGTTCATATCCGAGGAGATATGTATTCAAAACCGCGGTTCCGCGCGTGTTTGTTAAGAGACGACTTCGAATACCGATGAGATTTCTACTTGAGATCTTGTAGATGAGTCGCATACCGGTGTCTCCAACGGTATGCATATTGATCAGTTTTCCTTTTCGTTTTCCAACTTCATCAGTGACAGCTCCCATGTAGTCCTTATGGACATCCACCGTTAGCTCTTCGAACGGTTCCATCTTATGACCATCAATTTCTTTAAAGATGACCTGAGGTTTGGAGACCTGGAGTTCAAAGCCTTCTCGTCGCATTGTTTCAATCAGAACAGCGAGATGAAGTTCTCCTCGTCCACTGATAACGTATGAGGTTGTCTGCGTATCTTCCTCAAACTTGAGTCCAAGATTAGTCTCAAGTTCCTTCAGAAGTCGAGCCTTGATCTGACGGGAGGTGACAAATTCACCCTCGCGACCTGCAAATGGTGAAGTATTTGGGCCAATTTTAATCTTGATCGTAGGCTCCTCAACCTTAATAGGTGGGAGATGCTCAGCTTTTTCAGGGTCGGTTACTGTCTGACCGATGGTGAGCTCGGGAATTCCGGCGAGCGCAGCGATATCTCCGGACTCTACTTGTTCAACTTCTTGCCGCTTGAGTCCCATGCTGGTGAAGAGTTTGGTTGCGGTGTAGGTACCGATCACACCAGACTCATCTACAAGTGAGATACGCTGTCCCTTTTTTAGGATACCTCTGTTGACCTTACCAATACAGATCTTTCCGACATATGGGTCGTGGTCAAGTGTAGAGATAAGCATTTGGAACGGTTGATCTAGTTCAAGATGTGTATTTGGTACCTGTGCAACGATTGTGTCAAGAAGTGGGGTGAGATCACCGGGTAGGTCGGATGTGTAGGATTCTGGCAGTTCAAGAAATGCTTTTCCGTCGCGACCTACTCCATACAGCGTTGTAAAGTTAAGAACGTCTTCATGGTGAGCTAACTCAAGAAAGAGTTCCTCAATTTCATGTAGCACCTCGATTGGTCGAGCGTCCTTCTTATCGATCTTATTAATAAAGAGAATGATTTTAAGTTTTGACTCAAGAGCTTTTTTTAGAACGAACCGCGTCTGAGGAAGTGGGCCCTCTGCTGCATCAACCAAGAGTAACGCCGCACTTGCCATGTTTAACACGCGCTCAACCTCGCTCCCAAAGTCAGCATGTCCAGGAGTATCGATGATATTTATTTTTTCACCTTTGTACTCAACGCTGGTGTTCTTCGCAAGAATAGTGATACCTTTTTCTCGTTCGAGATCATTCGAGTCCATGAGAAGATGTTCACTCATTTCCTTTTGATTATCTCGAAATACATGTGACTGCTTAAGGATCGTATCCACGAGCGTGGTCTTGCCGTGATCGACGTGAGCAATAATGGCGATGTTACGAATGTTCATAGATTCGACTTCACGATCTCAATTTCCGACCTCTCGAAACAAGCTCAATAGAGCAGTTCAGTAGAGCGAAAGCGTATCAGAAGAAGTACTGATATTATACCAGATTGTTGACGCGGTTTGATACGGTTCTTCTGATGAGAATACTCTTGCATGACAACATCATGTTTGCTACTCTCAAAGCGAGAGGAATTATAGCGGAACTCTCCATCGCGAAATGCTATGGAGGGCGAAGGGAGGTGAGTATCTATGAAATGGTTGCACATGGTTTCGTTCTTACTTATGGTGGTAGGCGCCGTGAACTGGGGACTCGTAGCAATGTTTGACGTGAATCTCGTTGATATGGTTTTTGGGGCAGGGTCACAGCTTGGGATGATGGTGTACGTACTTGTTGGAGTTTCGGGCGTATATCAACTCGTCACCCATAAGAAGGACTGCAAGGTTTGTAAGTAACAGAGTTACGCTCATGGACTGACAGAATGATCTGTGAGTGTAATTTGATTGCATTTTGATACAATAGTTCCATGAAGGGATTCATTGAGTTTGTGAGAGAAAAAGGCGTTGTTGGTCTTGCGGTTGGATTTATCCTTGGAGGAGCAATCTCAAAGCTCATCAGCGCTCTCGTGAATGATCTTGTGAATCCGCTCGTGGGACTGCTCCTTGGATTTGCCAAGGGAATTGAAACCGCGTCATTTAAGATTGGGGGAGCGGTGTTTCAGTGGGGGCACTTCATCTCTGCTGTTATAGACTTTATTACCATTGCATTTGTTGTGTACTACAGTGTGAAAATATTGAGACTTGATAAGATCGATAAAAAGAAATGACACCATCACAGCCACTGCATGCCATGCACTGCGTCCCATGTGAAGGCGGTACCCAGCCACTTCGTCACGATGAGTTTCAACAATATCTCCCAATCATCCCATCCTGGACCGTTGCATCAGATGAGAAATCGATTCATAAAAAGTTTCAGTTCGGAAATTTCAGATCGGCACTCCAGTTTGTCAATGCGGTTGGTGAAGTGGCGGAGTCTGAAGGTCATCACCCCGATATCAATCTCCATGACTGGAAGTTTGTAAGTATCACCCTCACTACCCATGCGATTGGCGGGCTTTCGATTAACGACTTTGTTCTTGCTTCAAAAATCGACTTACTTCAGCTGCCCACCGCGTGATCTTTTCTCCATTTTTTGCAGGATACACATAGTACTGATCAATCTTGAGCGGAGGACAGACTACTTCGCCGTCAAACTCTCGAACCATTCGTTCGAGCCGATCCGCAGCCGAGCAGAACGTATTGGAGTACTGCGCCGAATCACCAAGAGCAAAAATAGCACAGCGTTTCCCTTTGAGGTGACTCGGTTGTAAGGTTGATTTTAGCTCATAGAATCCACTATTCATCTGTCCTTCCTCACCTTTCTCGAGCCAAGAGTTTGAGCCAAAGATAATGAAGTCGTATGGTGTGAGGTCTTCAGCCTTCATCTCAAACACGTTTTTCAGGTCTACGGTATGATCTTTCGAAATAATGTCATGAATGGTTTGAGCCACAGCTCCGGTGCTGCCAGAATAGGTGGCGTAGGCGATCAAAATTCTCATTTGATACCATTGTATCAGAAGTCTATAATCAAGCCGTATGGGTATTCGAGAAATTGCAAAACAGCTCGTAGCGCCGGGAAAAGGAATTCTTGCTGCGGATGAGAGTACCACGACCATCGCGAAGCGCTTTGAAAAAGCACAGATTGAGAATACAGAAGATAATCGAAGGCTGTATCGACAGCTGCTCTTTACCACCCAAGGGATGGAGAACTATATTAGTGGAGTCATTTTGTATGACGAAACATTGCGACAGTCAACTACTGACGGTGTTCCGTTCCCGACACTCCTTCGAGAGAAGGGAGTGCTCCCCGGCATCAAGGTTGATCAAGGCGTGCAGCCATTTGGGACGAAACAAGAGACGCTCACGAAAGGACTTGAGGGTCTCGACGAGCGGTTGAAGGAATATCGCGAGTTGGGAGCTGCATTTACAAAATGGCGAGGAGTTATTACGATCGGTGATGGCGTACCAACCGATGACTGCATCCGAGAAAACGCAAAGGCACTTGCACAGTTCGCTCTGAAAACACAACGAGCCGGGCTGGTTCCCATTGTGGAGCCGGAGGTGCTTATGGACGGGAATCATACACTCGAGCGCTGTTCAGAGGTTACAACGAATACACTTACTGCAGTGTTCGAGGAGTTGCAGAATGCGGGCGTCGATCTTGAAGGAATGCTTCTCAAGCCGAATATGGTTATTGCTGGGTCAGAACTCCAGCCCTCCTCTCCGAAGGAAGACGTTTCAAAAATGACGATCGCTTGTTTTAAGAAGGTGGTTCCAGAGCAGGTTCCCGGAATCGTATTTTTATCCGGGGGGCAGTCAGATGAACAAGCGGCAATCAATCTGAATGAAATGAATAAGACGAAAGGACTTCCGTGGCAGCTGAGCTTCTCGTTTGGAAGAGGTCTTCAGCAGGCGGCGTTGAAGGTTCTCACCGGAGATCTGCTCAGTACTGAAAAACAAACTCAAGCACAAGAAGCCTTCTTACATAGCGCACTCCAATGCAGTAGAGCGAGAGAAGGCTCGTTGTAGGTTTTAGTCCCGATCTTTACTAAAGATAGTTTTTTCCTTCTTGATCTCGATATCCGGTTTGAGATCTGCAAAGATCTTGAGATATCGATTCGGATTGTGCACCCAGTAGAGATCGAGATATTTTTGCATTCGAATGTCGTATACCGTGATTGTTCCAAAATCAAAAATTTCACCGAGGATACCCTCCGATAGTTTGATCGCTCGCACATTACTCATCTTATACTTCTCCTGTTTTTTGTAAAAAAATCCACGTTTGTGTATGAGGTACTCAGGATTCAGTTCATAGTACTCATACAACCATTGGATCACCGTTGATGTAATAATAGAGAGCTTGATCGTTCCCATGACGATAAAGACAACTGTCGTCATCACGACGCCGGTAATTTCAGGGGCACCTCCGGCAACGAGAACTGCAAACAGTCCGAGAAAGAGGAGCGAGAAGAGAACATCTGCACCGACAATCCGCACGAGGAGAATGAACACACTTTGTCGAATATTGAGATGATTGAGAGTTAATTTCTGGGCAATATCATCGGACATACCACTAGTATAGTAGATTAAGGAAGTTGTTGTGGTTCCAGACATTCGTTAAGCCAGGTCTTGGTTTTCTCAGTTGTCCGTACGATCGGGAGCGCGGTGAGGACAAAGGTTTCATAGCTATGAATGCTCTGAACTTCCTTCTCGATCTGGCCGAATAACTCTTCTGCCGAGTCCATAATTAGTAAAATCTCGGTCGACGTATTCACCTCACCCTTCCATAGAAACTGAGACGTAATCGGTGAGCTCTTTACGCACGCTACAAGATTTTTATTCAGAAGTACTGATCCTATTCGATCCGCTTCCTTCTTATCGGCGCAGGTGAGAAGATAGATGCACGGTTTCATATGGCTATTATACCCACTCCATGTAATTAATTAATTGGAGTCTGTACACAGGCGGACCAGAGGCCATTATTATTCAAGCGAGCTTGTTGCTCGGACCTCAGAAAGAGTTCGGCGTGTTGCACGTCAGGCGGGAATGTACTTGCGTGTGCGAAGCCTTCACGGACAAGAACATCGTTTACAAAGATTCCAGTTGGAGATGCTTCAGTGTCTACGAATACATACCGGAGGAGTCTTCCATATCGATCAACTTCAGATATATCCTTTACCAAACGAACACGCTTACCTTCAACTAGTGTTTTATTTTTCCGATATGCTTCTTCGCCAAAACACTGCACCGGTTTTTTTGGATGTTTTGTCTCCGGCGTATCGATTCCGATATACCGTACTTTTTGGCCGGTTTCGATTTCGATCGTGTCGCCATCAATCGCCCGCGTCACCAAAGCGGTCAATCCCGTATTGGTCGTGCGCGGTTGAACGGATTGAGTTGGCGTCGGGGTGGTAAATAATCGCTGAAGTTGTGGAGGAATTGCCTTCTGCGGAATCAATCCAACTGCGATTACCACAAGAAGTATTAGAAGTTTTTTCTGCATCCGAGATGTTCTCACAGAAAAATTATACTGCCAAGTTGGTGTATAATATCAATGTAAATCGGGGTGTAGCTCAGATGGCTTAGAGTGCGCGCTTTGGGAGCGTGAGGTCGTGGGTTCAAGTCCCACCACCCCGACCACTTCATATGCAACTTGAGATAGTCGATTTCATTACTCCTGATCAACTGCAACTGCGAGGCTTATGGGCCGGTGTTCCAGATGCGACTACGGTTTATATTTTTGTTCATGGACTCTCAAGTGATGTATTCGCGGGAAGGATGATTCATCAATTAGTGAGTAACTCGGTTGCAGTCCTGTCATTTAGTAATCGTGGTTCTGGCGTAATCTCTCGTTTGAAAAAACTCAATCCGAATATTCCAAAGGGATACGAAAGCATTACTGGGGGAATGGCTCATGAAGTATTTACAGACTGCATCGATGATATAGAGGGGGCGGTACGATTCGCAAACGATCGTGGGGCGCAACAGATCTATCTCGTAGGTCATTCTACCGGCTGTCAAAAGTCGGTATATTACCTTGCGAAGACAAAGAATCGTCAGAACATAACAGGAGTGATTCTGTTAGCTCCACTCAGTGATTATGCAACAACCGCGCTCTTAGAAGATAAGAAGCAGTATGAGACGGCACTCGCATACGCATTGAAAGAAGTTCGCGAGGGAAGAATGAATCGATTAATTCCTGAGGAGCTCTGGCCTTCGGAGCTTATCAGCGCGCAACGATTTTTAAGTCTCTATACACCAGAAAGTGAAGAGGAGATTTTTACATACAGTTCGAACAAGAACCCAGACATCTATCAGTCGGTATCTATTCCCGTGCTCGCAGTGTTTGCAGGAGCAGATGAGCATAGTGACCGACCCGCATCAGAGCTTGTGTCATGGTTTGCCGAACACTCAGGATCAAAAAAATTTAACTCTGAAGTTATCGATAGCTCTCTTCACAACTTTAAAGGCTTCGAGAACGAAATTTGCTTGACGATAGCATCATGGAGTACATCTACAAAAACCGAATAATTCTATTTTTCTGTGTGATCGTCGTTATCTACGTCGGTTATTGGCTCATGCGTCCGATCTCTTCGACAAAAACACTCCGGATTCACGGGAAACAATACTCCCTTCACGTTGCCGATACACCAAAGGAGTGGGAGCAGGGACTAATGAATGTTCGAGTATTACCATCGTTTGATGGTATGGTCTTTGAGTTTCCCGATCGACAGTATCGTACCTTCTGGAATAAGAATACCTATATGGACCTCGATCTGTATTGGATGAATGATGATGTTGTTGTGGGGAAGAGCGTTCTTCCATCGATCGAACATTCATCACTTACTATTATTCGCTCACCTCAAGGGGTAAATCGAGTCGTGGAGATCCCGAGGAAGTAATGTTAGATTCGGGTAGTGTTTTCGAGCGCTTGCAAGCCAGGAAGTGTACCTTTTTCGATAAACTCAAGCATCGCGCCTCCTCCTGTTGAGATGTGTGTGATATGGTCAAGGTATTCTTTCTTCGAAATTGCGGCGAGCGTGTCACCACCTCCAACAACCGAGATCGCATCGTCGGTATTCGCGATGCTGTAGTAGATGAAGTCCGTTGCTCGTCGATACTGAGGATTTTCAAAATATCCTACCGGTCCATTCCAGATTATTGTTTTTGCGCTGTTAATCAATGATCCCCATCGTGCCTGTGTTTCAGGACCGATGTCTAAGATTGAGTCTTCTCGCACTACCTCGCCAACTTTTTTAACCACTCCACCTTGTTGCACATCGTCCGTTGATCCACAGACTACATCGGTTGGGAGAACAATCTCTGTATGTTTCTGGCCCGCTTCGTAGAGAAGACGTCGAGCATTTTCCTTCTCGTCATACTCGTAGATACTTTTTCCGACTTCAATATTTTTACTCGCCAAGAATGTATTCGCAATGCCACCGCCGACCAGTACATAGTCCGCAATATCCAGAAGCTTACCGATAAGACTGAGTTTGGTAGAAATTTTTGACCCACCAAGAATGACCACAACTGGTTTTCGCGGATCGTGAATTGCTCGTGAAATCATTTCGACCTCTTTCTTGAGAAGTAGTCCGCCATACCCCGGGATATAGTGGGGAATGCCTACCACCGATGCTTCAGCGCGATGTGCCATCGCGAAGGCATCGTTTACATAGACGTCAGCGAGTGAAGCGAGTTTCTGTGCAAAGGTCGGATCATTGAGTTTTTCTTCCTTGTAGAAGCGGATGTTCTCGAGGACAAAAATCTCGGTAGGGAGTTGCGACTTAAAAACTGCTGGATCAGTTGTCAAAAAATCATCAATCAATCGAATAGGAGTCTGAGGAAGATATTTTTTTAGCCGATCAACCACGAGTTGGAGCGAATGTTTTGGGTCTCGGTCTCTTCCATGAGGGCGGTTGAGTTTTGCGACACAGATTATACGATTTCCATCTTTTTGCAGATGCTCGATGGTTGGAATGTTCTGTTGAATACGAACATCATTCGCAATGGTCGCATCTTCATTCAGTGAGACATCGAAGTCGGCACGGAGAAGAACGCGCTTATTTTTTATTTCTACACCGTCAATATAGGTGATATTCATATAAAGTGACCAACTCTTTGGACTAAGTCAGCGATCCTACATGCATACCCCCATTCATTGTCATACCATGCGACGACCTTGATCATATTTCCATCGATCACTTTTGTGTAGTTTGCATCATAAATGCAGGAGTACGGACTGCCGATATAGTCGCTTGAAACGAGCGTTTCATGTTGGTGATACAGGATACCCTTCATCTGCGTGTCAGCAGCGATCTTGAATGCCGCCGACACTGCATCGATGTCGGTGCTCCGCTCCACAACTACCGTCGCATCGCACATCGAAACGGTTGGAACCGGCACACGGACAGACATGACTTCAAGTCTGCCTTTCAGCGCAGGGATCGTTTTTACAACGGCCTTGGATGCACCTGAGGTCGTCGGAATAATGTTCTGCGAGGCGGCGCGTGCGCGATCGAACGACTTCCCCGTGTCGTCAAGGAGACTCTGAGTAAGTGTCATCGCGTGAATGGTGGTGATTTCGCCTTTCACTACTCGAAAATTATCATGCAGCACCTTGAGGAGTGGAGAGGCGCAGTTGGTTGTGCAGGAACAGTTTGAGATAATGGAGTGATTTGCAAAATCGAACTCCCGATCATTAACTCCGAGTACCACGTGTGGAATTACGTCGTCCTTTGAAGGAGCAGTGAGAAGCACCTTTTTGACGGAGCCTTTCAGATGTTTATGAAGATCTTCATGTGTCATGTATGCACCGGTCGCATCAACGACGACATCAACGCCATGATCATCCCAGGGAATGGTCTCAATCGTTGCGTTCTGAACGGTTGGAATCGACTGGGTGTTAGTTTTGAGAACATTCCCTTCCGCACGAACATCATGAGCGAAGGTTCGGTATACCGAGTCATATCGGAGAAGATATGCCATCATTTCTGCCTGAGTCTTTCGTGTATTGATGAGCGCGATGTCAAAGAGATCATCGGTAAGCGCGATGCGAGTGAGCGCTCTACCGATTCGACCGAATCCATTAAGACCAACGCGGAGACGCTTCATGTATTCAGTATGAACCAAAAGAAAGAAAGTAGCAAGTTATTTGCAATGTGCCAGAAACCGTTCAACCTCAGAGGTGCTCCCGATCACAATCGGGCTTCGTTGGTGAAACGATGTTGGCATGATGTCGAGCGGTGAGTTGGTGCCGGTTGTCGCCATTCCTCCCGCTTGTTCGAACAGATAGCTGAACGGATTCACTTCGTACAGAAGACGAAGTTTTCCGGTTGGCATTTTAACGTCCGCAGGATGAAGGAAGATACCGCCTTTAATAAGTATGCGGTGAAGGTCCGCGACCATTGAACCGATATATCGTTGTTGATAGGGTTTTTCTCCAGTCTTGATAGAGTTCAGATATGAGCGAATTTTTTCATCGACCAGTGCATTTTTTCCTTCGTTGAATGAGTACTCGTGTTTCTCGGTTGGCACGCTCATGTTTGGATGAGAAAGGAGAAAACTGCCGATGGCAGGATCATAGGTGAAACCATTCACGCCATGTCCACTCGTATACACGAACATTACACTTGAGCCATACAGGATATACCCAGACGCAACCTGATGACGTCCTGCTTGCAGTGGTCCATTATTGGCGTGGTAGATCGAGAAGATGGTTCCAATATTGACATTCACGTCAATGTTCGATGATCCATCGAGGGGATCCATAAATACCTGATAGTCAGCATCCTTGTACGGTGTATAGATCGGCTCTTCCAACTCTTCAGAACCAATAAGTCGTACGAGTTTCGTATTGGTAAGTATTTCAACGAGAATGTCATTACTGAATACATCGAGTTTTTGTTGTTCTTCATCGAAGGCGTTACTATTCCCGGTTTTCCCGATAATATCTGCAAGACCCGATCTTCGCACATGTGATGCGATGATTTTTGATGCTTCTGCGATCTGATTGAGGAGGAGTGTGAACTTCCCTGTTGTATTTGGAATCGAATGCTCTTCTTGTAGAACGAACTCGGTCAGCGTAATCACCTTGTTCATATATTGGAGTATAATGTTACACGCTATCAGTTACAAGCTAGAAGATGGACAACTGTGTTTTTTGCAAAGTTATTCGTGGCGAGCTTCCATCCTACAAGATCTACGAAGACAGCGATTTTATTGGTATTCT
>CAZHVF010000024.1:0-10140 GCA_964535635.1 uncultured Gammaproteobacteria bacterium
GTTGTTTTTTGATTTTTACATGTTGCAGAAAGGATACTTCCAACAACCCGAGATCGATATTACCGACGCCGAGATTACCGCAGCAAAAGGACGCAGTTGGCCCATGTACACGGTGCTGTGTCCACTCTATAAAGAGTGGCAAGTATTACCCCAGTTTATCTCTGCGATGAATCGACTTGACTATCCAAAGAACAAACTCCAGGTACTCCTCCTACTTGAAGAAGACGACGCCGAGACAATCAAGCAGATCAAGAAGTTTGAAAAGAATCTTCCGTCGTTTTTTGAGATCATTATTGTTCCTCACTCGTATCCAAAAACAAAGCCGAAGGCGTGCAATTATGGAGCGAAGTTTACAAAAGGGGAGTACGTTGTCATTTATGATGCAGAGGATGTGCCCGATCCATTGCAGTTAAAAAAGGCGGTTCTTGCGTTTGACCAAGAGGATAAGAACGTGATCTGTCTTCAGGCGAAACTCAACTTCTATAATCCACACCAGAATCTACTGACACGGCTCTTCACTGCGGAGTACTCACTGTGGTTTGATCTCGTGCTGACCGGAATGCAGTCGGCAGATGTACCGATTCCACTCGGTGGCACCTCCAATCATTTTAAGGTAGCAGCACTCCGAGACCTGCAGTTGTGGGATGCCTTCAATGTGACCGAGGATGCAGATCTTGGCATTCGACTGGTTAAGAAGGGGTACCGTACCGAAATTTTAGATTCTGTCACCTTGGAAGAGGCGAACAGTCAGTTTTTCAACTGGATCAAGCAGCGATCCCGATGGATTAAGGGATATATGCAGACCTACTTTGTACACACACGAGATCTCACTACCTTCAAAACCAGTCGAAAAAAACATCATAAGTATTCATTCCAGCTCGTCATGGGAGCGAAGATTCTATCGACACTGATCAATCCGATTATGTGGGGGACTACCATCCTCTACTTTGCCTCGCGTACTACCGCGGCACCGATCATCGAACGGTTCTTTCCTGCTCCAATTCTCTATATGGGAGTCTTCTGTTTTATCTTCGGGAACTTCCTCTATATGTACTACTACATGATCGGAACGGTAAAACGAGGACACTACGATCTCGTCAAGTACACGTATTTGGTGCCGTTTTACTGGCTTACGATGAGCTATGCAGGATGGATGGCGGTGGTGAGCATCATCAGAGACCCGCATTACTGGGAGAAAACCGTCCACGGCTTCCACTTTGACAACGCAAAAGCCCTCGAACAGTCTAAACAGACTATCGGTCGAAGTTTAGTCGACAAAGACCTTATATCTACCTCCTAAGATAGCTTCGTTTTACCTTCAAATTGCCTTGATTCTATAGGTCATTTTTGATATACTTTGATCCTGTTACTATGATGTTCAACCTCAGGAAAAAATTTCTCAATGCGAGTAGCTTTTTTGTCGGTTGCGTACTCATCTCTCTCTTTGTAAATCTCGCATTTAACGCATACCTCGGAAATCGGCTCAGCTTAGCTCAATACAGCTTAATCGCATTCATTTCTACCTTACTGAATATCTCAAATGTTGTATTCGGCGCAATTTCATCGACAGTTACATATCACGTTGGGTATCTTACCTCACGATTTGGAAAGGGAATTGGTAAATCAATCCATAATCGCGCGTACCGCAAACTCATGATCCCCGTTGCTCTTTTTTCAATCGGTTGGCTTGGGTTATCGGGCCAAATCTCTTCCTTTTTCCATATTAAGGAACTGCTCCCTGTCATTATGTTTTTTCCCGTTTTTGCTCTTGGGTTTTTTGCTGCCGTTAGCGAAGGCTATCTGAAGGGTCGATTTCTATTTTATTTTGTTGGCGCAATCTATTTAATTGAGCCACTTGCGAAGTTTGCGCTTGGATCATACTTTATCGCATACCATCCGGAATTGGTATATCTCGCAATTCCACTTGCGACGCTTACTTCATCAGTTCTTGCAATGCTGTTTTCGATTTTTATCTCACGAAACGATGAAGATCATTCGCGGCATAATCAAAAATTATCGATAGGATTTTTCCTTGCCTCGCTATTAACCAGCTTCTCTTCGGTCGCGTTTCTCACCTTCGATATTTTACTTGCAAAGCACTTTCTCAGCCCTCGGGAAGCAGGAATTTATGCACTCCTGTCGCTTATCGGAAAAATGATATTTTTCTTTGGCTCATTGTTAAATACCTTTATTATTTCTGTCGTAAGTCGAGACGAAGGCTCGAAACGTAATCCAAATAACAGATTTTATGGGTTCTTACTAGCGTCAATAACACTGACCGCCACCGCTTCACTCGGGCTCATCTTCGGTGGGCGAATTGTACTCCCGATCGTCTTTGGTTCAAAGATAGCTCTCATTTATCCTCATCTTACACTCTACGCATTTGGTATAGCGTGTTACACCATAGCATCAATCATCAACCTGTTCCATCTCGCTCGCAAGCACTACCTGTTCTCTGGGGTGGCAGTGATCAATGCAGTGTCATTTGCGATTCGTATTTATCATCATCACAGCAACATCCATGAGTTTGTAGAGAGTATTGCGCTCATTAGTGTTATGAATGTACTCATCGTCTCATTTCTTCATCTTCTTCAGAGGAATGGTGGTTTCTTCCTCCGAAACATCATTGATTTTATCGATCTTTTTCGACCGATTCCAAGGCTCAACTTTACACCACTCGGGAAGAGAATTCTCGTACTCAACTGGAGAGATGAACGGCATCGATTTGCCGGTGGAGCTGAGGCGTATGTTCATGAGCTGAGCAAGCGCTGGGTTGCTTCAGGCAATGCTGTTACGTTATTTTGTGGCAATGACGGTCATGCACCACGATACGAAGTCAGAGATGGCGTACAAATTATTCGAAGAGGTGGGTTCTATATGGTGTATGTTTGGGCATTTCTCTACTATGCGTTTCGGTTGCGTGGTCGTTATGACGTGATTATCGATTGCGAAAATGGTATACCATTTTTCACTCCGCTCTATGCAAATGAACATAAATTTTTGCTCATCCACCACGTACATCAAGAGGTGTTTCGAAGATCGCTCCGATGGCCATTTTCCGCAATCGCATCCTGGCTCGAGGTACGGCTGATGCCATACGTATACCAAAATACGCAGTTCATTACCGTCTCACCTTCGACAAAAGCAGAGATACTCAACAACAAACTAACAACGATCGATCCGATTGTAATCTACAACGGGATCGATCACCGACTCTATAAACCAGGAAGAAAGAGTAAGAAACCCATCGTGATTTATCTCGGGAGATTGAAATACTACAAAAGCGTGAATGTCTTTATCAAAATGGCAGCAATAGTTGCTCGCACGAATCCGGAGGTAGCGTTTTATGTCGTAGGCGAAGGAGAGGAGCAAAAGAAACTTGAGCAGTATGCACGTCGCATCAAGTCACCGGTTCATTTTTTGGGAAAAGTTGATACTAAAGGGAAAGTTGAGCTCTTGCAGCGCGCATGGGTTCTCGTGAATCCTTCTTCGATGGAAGGATGGGGTCTCACAGTCATTGAGGCGAATGCTTGTGGAACGCCGGTGGTTGCATCCGATGTTCCAGGGTTACGAGATTCGGTAAACCAAGATCTTTCAGGTTTTCTCGTACCGTATGGGAATGTTGCACAGTTCGCTGAGAAAACATCGCTTCTGATAACGAATGCGGCTGTACGGAGAAAGATATCTCGACAAGCAACGGTGTGGTCCAAACATTTTTCTTGGGTTAGAAGCGCGCATGACTCGCTCGCGCTCATTCAGGGTCACCACGTAAAATCATTACGAGTTTCTCGTCGTCGTTATGCCAAATCTAATATCTAAAAAACTCTCGGTAACTGTTGGTATTCCGGTATATAACGAACAACGAACGATCAAGAATATCATTACCGATGTACTGAACCAGACGAACCAGCACTACGTGTTGGATCAAATTATCATTCTCTCTGATGGGAGCACTGACAAAACGATATCCGAGGCCAAACTGATCAACAATTCACGAATCAAGATCGTTGAAGGAACAATCCGAAAAGGGAAACCGTCTCGCATGAACCAACTTTTTTCGATGGCGCACAGTGATGTAGTGATTGTACTCGACGCAGACATTCGTCTTCATACACATAAAACCATTGATGAGCTTATCACCCCAATTCTGCAAAATAACACAGTTCAGCTTACCTCAGGGCATGGAGTTAGTAATCCTACAAGAACCCTCACCCAACAAATCGCACTTGCTGGGCACAGTATCTGGAATTCATGCAAATTTGATTCTGATGCCCAAGAGCTCCTTCTCTGTGATGGCTCACTGAGAGCATTTGGAAAAAACCTCTACGCACGTCTTCGATTTCCAAATTCATCAGCGGATGAAGCCTTCTCATTTCTTGCATGTAAGCAATATGGATATGACTTTCGTTTTGTAAAAAATTCAGTATATACGTATACATTACCTTCAACGCTACGAGACTACATTCGACAGGTTCGAAGATATATTCTCTCCCCTGAGATTCAGAAGGATCAATTCAGCAAAGAGGTATTGAGTGTAGAGTTCTCGGTTCCGATACGAACTAAGCTCAGAGCGTTTATTTCTTATGCCGTTCGCAACCCGTTTCCTACGCTTCTCTATGGCGCTGTTACTGTGTATGCGCGAATACTGAATCGATTTCACAAAGATACGTCTTCACGGTGGGAAATTATCAGTACCAGTAAGGATAACTCAATAACAAAAAAAAGAATCGTGATTTCAAACTACGATGATATTCATAACCCATACTATGCAGGTGGAGGTGCGAGAATTCTCCAACGTGTGGCGAACTACTTATCGACTACATACTCTGTAACTGTCCTCACCGGAAACTATCCAGGGGCGGTCAGCGGGGAAATAGACGGCGTACGCTACATTCGACTTGGCTCAAGTCGATGGGGTCCGTATCTTGGTCAATTACTCTTTCCCACACTTATCGTCTGGTATGCCCTGAGAAATACTGCCGACCTCTGGCTTGAAAACCTTACGCCACCGTTTTCCACGTCATTCCTTCCACTCATTTCAAAGAAACCAGTTATTGGTATGGTTCATATGCTACCGGGAAAAGATATGTATCGGAAATATAAAGTTCCGATGCATCTCTGGGAACGTTGGGGATTGTTACACTATAGATACTTTATTGTTGTGAACCAACAACATATGAAACAGATCAAAACCGTGAATCCTCAGGCAGACATCACCTATATTCCGAATGGAATAGACCTCAATCAATACGCACAAAAGTTACGTAAGAAACATCTTCTCTTCCTGGGGAGAATTGAGGTCGATCAAAAAGGACTTGACCTGCTTATCAGCGCATATGCAAAATCAAATAGTTCATTACCATTGGTAATTGCGGGAACGGGGGACTCATCAAATCTACACAAGCTTTCCGAGCTCATACGTCATCACCATCTTACATCTCGTGTAAGACTTGTTGGAAGAGTGGAAGGCGCAGCGAAACAGCGACTTATCGCGGACTCTGCCGCGATGATTGTCTCCTCGCGGTTTGAAACGTTTCCATTAACCGTACTCGAAGCCCTCGCAAACAAGAAACTTTTACTTGGATTTGATATTGCTGGACTTCAGTGGGTCCCTCAGGAAGTTATGGTAAAAACTCCACCATTTAACACGGATGAATTTGCAAGAAACATCGCAGCTGTTTCAGAACATGCTTCCAAAACAAAAACGATTGTAGATCGAGGATTTCGATTTGTTCAGTCCTACTCCATGGATGCCTGTCTCTCGGCATACCGGAAAAAAATTGAGACACTCATATCACTATGACATCGCCATCAATTCTCACCACTATTGGACAGCGACCATGCTACTTTATCTCACCACATCTCGATGACGCTGTCTTATCAGCGGGCGGACTCATAGAAGATTTGGCTCGCGAAACATCGGTTACTATTATTACGGTCTTCACAGAGGCGCATGATAGAAATCAAACACTTTCTGCCAAACAGTTCCTCAATGCTTCTGGTTATTCAAGTGCTACGTCATTTATGAATGACCGAAGAAAGGAAGACACTAGTCTGTTAAAAGGTATTCATGTATCCACACTTCACCTGAACCACCTGGACGCGATCTGGAGAATGTATCCAAAACCATCACGAGGAGCATCGATGCTTGGAGCGATCATTCCAGAATGTCTACATTTGTATCCTACGTATCGATTCCATATTGCATCACGTCGGATTTCGAAGTTTGACGCGCAACTCATCTCAACAGTTCGAAAAGAACTGAAAAGCCGTATAACGGGAAAAGATCCAGTAGTGTTTGCTCCGATTGGCATTGGTCATATCGACCATACGATAGTCAATACAGCTCTCGGGAATTTCCGTGATGTCTACTACTGGCTCGACCAACCATATGCGTACAGAAAATGCGATACTTCCGTTCTTACCGAGTATAAGAAATCGTTTGAATATTCATTTAATGAAGCGCGAAAGGAACGGTTGCTCAGAAAATACAAAACACAAATTAATCAATTATTCTCCGGTGGTGTAGTACCGCGATTATCAGAAATTTTCTTTACCAAACTATGATGCCAAGAAAGAAAAAGGTGGTCACCGTCACACTTGGAATTCCGGTATACAACGAACAGGAAAATATTCAGTTGTTAGTGCGGAGACTCCTCGCACAAAAGAGAACAGGATGGAAGCTTGATCGAATCCTCATCATTTCTGATGGATCAACCGATAACACAATCAAAGAAATTCGGGCAGTTCGATCTCAATATGTTGAACTCCTACACTATAGAAAGAGAACTGGTCAGAACAATCGCCTTAACGAACTGTTTCGAAAAAATACGAGTGATGTCATTGTTGTTCTTGAAGGTGATACGATTATTCTTCAGGATGACTTCATCGATCAACTTGTTTCACCGTTCGCTAAAAAGAAAACTCCTGATCTTGTATTCGCCGATTCGAAACCACTCGCTTCGGATCAAATGTCGCTCGTTGAACAAGCACTCTATCATTTCGAGCTTTCGAAACATCGAGGATTTAAGGAGTCGGGACTGCCCCTCTATCTGATGAATAGCACGCGCGCTATTCGTGGATCGGTGGTAAAATCAATTACAATACCGTCAGATGTGCCAGAAGATAGCTGGATATATTTTCATCTTATTCGTCACAATCTGACCTGCGTGCTCCAAGAAAATGCAGTGATCTACTTCAAAATGCCGGGAAACACTACCGATCATATCTATAAATCGTTGAAGTACCGAACCAGCAAGGGAAGCCTGCGTCAGTACCTTCCAAAATCTCTCGTAGATCAACAGTACGCGTTACCATTTAATCATACCTGCATGATTGCTCTACGTTTTATTCTTCATAAACCATTTCTCGCACTAGTATACTTATATCTCAGCGTATGCGCCTTTGCGGTAAGTATTGTGCGTCCACGGTTTAACCCACTTTGGAACATTTCAAAAAGTACAAAAAAACTTGTGTAAGTATGAAGCGTATTATTCAAATAACTTTACTCGTTCTCATAGCGCTTACCAGCATCGTAATCTATGCATGTACGATTCGAGGTGTTTCTGGAAATCCGCCACTTTCATCGTTCAAGAATAACCTCGATCAGCCGACAAAGCCATTTGAACTCTCTCCTGAACGAGGGCGCTATCTCCTCACCATGTCGCTGGCAGAGAATGGTTCCTTTGCGCTTTCGAAACCACTCGCAGATGCAGCATTCCCTGATGTGGGGTATATAGATGGACGTTTTTACATTTACTTTGCGCCCGGAATATCTGTACTCGCTCTTCCGTTTTACCAGATCGGTAAGGTTTTTCATGCATCTCAGGTTGCATCATTTGCATCAATTACATTCTTTGCGATACTGAACGGAGTTTTACTCTTTTACATTGCACGAAAGATCTTGCGACTCGGTGCAAGCTACTCGCTGTTTGGTGCGTTCTTATTTGCATTCGGAACTACGTCCTGGAGTTACGCGATTACGCTCTATCAACATCACGTCACCTTATTCTTTCTGTTGTCCGGATTCATCGCCGCATGGAAGTTTCGGATGGAATCAAAACTGAGTTGGGCTTACTCCGCCTATGTCTGGGCGAGTTACGGTGCAGCGCTATTTCTTGACTACCCCAATGCCGTAGTACTGGCGCCGGTAATGGTCTACCATTTCTTAAGCGCATGGCAGGTAAAACAACTTACGACCGTTACGCGAGTACAGCTGCGATTGTCCTATATTATTACTGCTGTGTTTTGTATTGCACTCTTCGCTCTCCATGGTTATTACAACACCGTTAACTTCGGAGGACCACTTAGACTCAGCGGAGGTCTGATTGGGTACAAGACGATCCGAGAACAAGGACTCCAATCAAAACAGCGAGGTGCGGAAAAGATAAAAGAACTCCAGAGCGAAAAAGAAGTGAAGAATTTCTTCAAAGAAGAACTTACTCCAAAGGGGGTAAGTATTCTTCTTGCGAGTCGTGATCGAGGCCTCTTATTCTATTCTCCGGTGCTCATCATTGGGATTCTGGGATTGCTGATGTCGCTCTCTGTTCTTACCGCGGAAACAACGCTGTTGATCGGCATTGTTGCGGTGAATCTTTTTCTTTACTCAAGCTGGGGAGACCCGTGGGGTGGCTGGGCATACGGTCCACGATACCTGATTCCGACGATGGCGGTATTATCACTCTTTACAGGAACGTATCTCTCGGGTCTTCGAGGACGATTACGACGTATAGGGATCAAAATCGTAACGCTCATGTTGTTTGGCTATTCGAGTGCGGTTTCTCTTCTTGGAGCGCTCACTACAAACGCGGTGCCACCAAAAATAGAAGCGGACTATCTGAAGATGCACTATAACTTCCTCCACAACCTCATCTTCTATTCACATGGTCAAAGCGGAAGCTATTTCTATAACGTAGTACTTTCCAAACAGGTCTCGCTCCAACAGTATGCGTTTGGATTATGGGGGGTCATTATGATTATTGCGACAATACTATTATTCGTTTCACCGCTCTTCGATACGCAACATGAATCTTAATTTCAGCATTCCATCAAAAAAAATCGAGGACTGGCTCGAGAAGCAATACCACGAAACTCGATGGCAGATTGTGATCGCAATCATTGCGACAATCGTAAGCTGGACAGCGATTACATGGTCCCTCATGAATGACTACATCGTTGCGTACGGAGATGCAGAGTCGCATCTCAATATCGCAAAACGTGTAATCAGCGGTCTCACTCCCGGCTTTGCACAGCTTGGGGGAATCTGGTTGCCACTTCCACACGTCATGATGTTGCCGTTTATCTGGTCCGATTTCTTATGGAGAACCGGACTCGCAGGGTCGATTGTTTCGTCTCTGAGCTACATCGTGAGTGCAGTCTTTATCTTCAAGACAACCGGACTTCTTACGCGCAATCGATGGGCTGGACTGTTCGCAAGTCTTATCTTTATGTTGAATCCAAACATACTGTATATGCAGACGACACCGATGACCGAGCTTCCGCTCATTATGTTTTTCACACTTTCGATTTATTTTTTCTTGAGATTTATCCGAAATGACAACTACATCTTCTCACTTGTCGCCGCTGCATTCTTCGGCTTCTGCGCAACCCTCACTCGTTACGATGGATGGTTCCTCGTCATGTTTCAGGCGCTCACCGTTTTTGGAATGTACATTCGAAATGTATTCACCGAGCGACAGACTGCATGGCGGAAACTCGAAGGGAAGCTTCTGATGTATGCAACGCCGGCATTCTTCGGTATTCTGCTTTGGTTGGTCTGGGATTACCTGATCCTCGGCGACGCCCTCTACTTCACGAACAGTGAGTTCTCGGCAAAGGCACAGCAAGCAGCATGGCTCTCAAAAGGTGAGCTACCAGCTTTTCATCATATCGGCACCGCAATCGCATACTATGTGGTAACCGCAATGAGTAATATTGGAATCGTTGTCTTTTTGTTTGCGGTGGTAGGTTTTATTTCTTATATCCTCAATGCACAGTCGAAACACCGATATCTCACCGCGTTTGTTCTCTTAACGCCATTTATCTTTTATATTGTCACGTTGTTTGTTGGACAGTCGGTCATCTTCATTCCTCATCTCACGCCGGTCGGATTTGAGTGGAGATTGTTCAATGTGCGATATG
>CAZHVF010000025.1:0-6207 GCA_964535635.1 uncultured Gammaproteobacteria bacterium
AGACAGGAGCCGCTGTATTGGGTGGGTATGACCTCAGACAAGCCAAAACAAAATCAGTTGAAACAGTCGGTTTTCCAAAAGGTAAGCTTGAGTCATATAATCGAGAAATCCCAAATATTGCAGCGCGTTTACATCGTCTTTCTACTATAGTGAACAGTCCACTGACTTCAGCAAGACAAAAAGAACTTACACAACTGAAAATGGATAGAATGAACATTCGACTTCAACTCCTCAGTTCGAAACGCGAAGCGCTCATCAACAAGAATCGATAACTATCGATCGATCAGGGCAGTGAGATTACTTTGGTATAATAAAGATCTGACTGCGGGTGTAGTTCAGTGGTAGAATGACTCCCTTCCAAGGAGTAGATGCCAGTTCGATTCTGGTCACCCGCTCCAGCGTTACGCTCGCTTCGTAAATAGCTCCTGACTCTTCTCCAGTTCTTCCGGTCGATTGATCCCGATACCCACCTCTTGAAATGGCACGGTTAGTGCTGCAATCTTCAAATGGTCCTTCGCTGCAATCTCAAGGAGTTCGGTAAGGTAATACTCGTTGGTAACCGAAGACTTAGTCAGCATCGGGAGATGCCGCTGGAGAAAATCATAGCTCATACAGTACAGTCCGGGATTCACCTCGGTAATCGATCGTTGCACTTCTGTTGCGTCTTTTTGTTCTACAAGTCCAACTACTTCGTTCTGCTCGTTTCGAAGTACACGCGCCCATGCAAGTGAGTTTGGATCGTCGTATGTTGCGGTGAGTAGTGAGATAGATGCGTTTTCTTTCTCATGTAAGTTCACGAGCTCCTGCAACCGCTCAGATCGATAGAACATCATATGATCTCCATAACCAACAAGGATGTACGCAGGTTTGCGATCCGTAAGCTCCTTAACTCCAACCTGAAGTGCGTGACCTGTTCCAAGTTGCTCAACTTGATGAGCAAAGATTACCGGCGTTCCTTTGAGTGCCTGTTGCACACTCTCCGCCATCGCCCCGACCACGACAACTACTTGATCGGCAACGGTTTCTACCACCTCAACCGCATACTGAATGATTGGTTTCCCATGAAAGGGGAGTGCTACCTTGTTCTCAGTAGTCGAGTTCATTCGCGTACCTTTTCCCGCAGCGAGGATAATTGCGGCTACATTTTTTTTCTCAATCATGGGTTGATTATAGCAAAATTGAGGCCATTATGATAAATTATGGGTATGAACTTCATCGTAAATCTCTTTATCAGCACCGCTGCGGTGCTCGTCACATCCTATGTGATACCGGGTATTCACGTTGCAGATCTTACCACAGCAGTTGTGGTTGCGGTCGTAATGGGAATTCTTAACTCAGTTATAAAACCCATTCTCGTTGTCCTCACCCTGCCAATCACGATCGTTACGCTCGGCCTTTTTACCTTGGTAATCAACGCATCGCTTGTCATGCTTGCTGCTCGCATTATTCCGGGATTCTCTGTAACCGGATTCTGGCCGGCGCTCTGGTTCAGCCTCGTTCTCTCGATCGTTGGTGGATTTTTAAATTCGTTGAAGAAGAACTAACCTTGTTGGGAAACACGTTACTGATTCCAACCATTTGGATGATCCGTGTAGAACTTCGCGAGTGATCGGATACTCTGTTCGAGTGATCGTTTTGGCTCCCAGCCAAGCAGTTGTTTTGCTTTTGTAAAGTTTGCGAAGATGCGAGCAACCTCACCAGTTCGGCGATTATCTGACTCGGAAGTGGGAAACTCAACCCCCATTACCTTCTTCACCTCATTCACCACCTCAAGAACACTTGTGCCAGTTCCGGTACCGAGATTGAAGACGTCGCTCTTATCCTGTTTGACAAGGTACTCGTATGCACGGATGTGCGCATCCGCGAGATCCACCACATTAATAAAGTCGCGAACAGGACTTCCGTCCGGAGTCGAAACTTTTTGGTAGTTGAACGCAAACGGCGCTATTTTCAACGCTCCCTTGATTGCATTCTGCATGAGTCCGAAAGTCTCCCGCTTTGCATCACCGTAAACTCCATCATCACTTGCTCCACAGACGTTGAAGTATCGGAGCGATACATACTTCATCTTTCCGGTCTGGTCATACCACGAAAGCATCTCTTCACACATTTTCTTTGTGGCACCGTAGACACTCGATGGTCGGACAAGAGGCGCAGTTTCATCGACCGGTGGATTCTCAACCTCGCCGTACACGGTGCAGCTACTACTGAAGATAAACCGTCGAACATTAGCAGCGATTGCCTGCTGTAATAATTTTTGGGTACCAATTACATTATTCGTAAAGTACTTCTCAGGAACATGCATACTCTCACCCACATTGAGCAGCGCAGCAAAATGGAGAATACCGTCGATATCCGATTCCTGCGATAGCACCTGCGCGCCACCGTCGACGGTGAGATCTGCCGTGTAGATAAGTAACTTATCCTGTCCGAACTGTTTCTGCAGAAGTTCAAGTGGCTCACGAAATCCCTGAGAAAAGTTATCGAGCGCTACTACGGTATACCCCGACTCAAGAAAGAGCTTCGTCGTATTCACACCAATATAGCCACCCGCACCAGTTATCAAGACCTTTGCCATGCTTAATTATAAGTTTTTATTCGATGAAATGGATGCCAATGAATTCTGCGTTCAGCCAGCCAAATTCCGAAAAATACTAATACTGATCCGATGAAGTAATAAATATCCGGCTTCTCTCCTAAGAGTGGCCATGCAACAATCAATGCCGCAACCGGATCGATATATGCAAAGATACCGACATCAGATGCGGGTATCTTGGTGAGCGCGTGATGAATGAGTGTATAGGCAATGAGTGAAACGAATACGGCACCAAAGACAAGTGAAAACCATCCGATCGGTGTCACCGCTGCAACATTCCAGTGTTGATACTCCGAAACCGCAAATGGTAAGAAAAAAATGGTTCCTGATGAGAATGTAATGACCGAGATCTGGAGCGCATGAATCGAGGACGACACCTTTTTGATGAGTACCGTGTGAAACAATCCAATAATGGTCGCGAGGAAGATGAGCGCATTCCCAATCGCTTCTTGTTCGTGCGCCACGGTACCGTTGAGAACAATTGGAATGAGTACGATGAAGAGCACACCAATGAGCGAGATAAACATTCCAAGAAATTTGCGGAGTGAAAACCGCTCATGCAAAAATGCGAGCGCTACCATGTATAAAAACACCGGTCCAGACGATGCGATCACCGGGGTTATAATACTTTCCGTTCGCTGCAGACCGATAAAAAACAACGGAATGTGAATACCAATGCCGAGAAGGCCCGCGAGAATAAGAAGCGACCAGTCTCTCGTGCTGATGTTCTGCCATTTTTTTAGTGCAAAGGGGAAAATAACGATTGTGGCAAATAAGAATCTGATAAAAGCAAGTAAAAACGGAGGAAACTGGGTGAGCCCAACCTTCATAATCGGCGGGGTTACCCCCATAATGATATTGGCAAGAATGATTGCGGTGTACGGATTCATGAACGCTTTGATTTATGAATGTAGACGATGAGTTCTCCCAATACTCCTGTCAAAAATACCTGAAGTCCCACGATCATCAGAAAGATTCCTGCGAGGAGCAGTGGTCGCTTGTAGAGCTCAACGCCAAAGAACAGTCGTTCAATCGAAAGCCAGATGGTAATGAAGAGTCCGATGACGAACGATATACTTCCGATCGGTCCAAAAAAATGCAGCGGCTTTTCAGAAAAGCGGAATACAAAATACGTTGTCACCGTATCGAATAAACCATAAAAAATTCTTACAAATCCATACTTTGATTTTCCATGCTTTCGTCGAGCATGCTCAACTGCCACTTCAGTAACCTTAAATCCTTTTTGAAATGCGAGAATTGGAACAAATCGATAGTTGTCACCATATAACGGAATCTCTTCAAGCACCGATCTCCGCATAACCTTGAATCCGCAGTTGATGTCGTGAAATGGTGAGTGGAGGAGTGGCTTGAGCAGGAGCGCATTAAAAATCGACGATGGCAAAGTCTTTGAGATTGGATCATTCCGTTTCGCTCGCCATCCATTCACGAGATCGAAGCCTTCGTCCAGCTTCCCAAGAAGTGCTGGGAGATCCTCTGGTCGATCCTGGAGATCCGCGTCCATAAAAACAATCGCGTCACCCTTTGCAACCTCGAACCCTCGCTCGAGCGATCGTCCTTTTCCAAGCTGTTTTCGATTGCGTAGATGGACGAGCCCACGACCGCCAAGATCTATCTCGGCATCATATCCATCGGTACTCCCATCATCGATAAATACTATCTCGGACTTTTCCTTCATCTCTCCTAACACTGTCTGGAGTCGAGAAATGAGCTCAGATAAATTTTCCTTTTCGTTATGAAATGGAATGATGATTGATATCATAGCTTCTTGTAAACTTTCCCGACGAATTTCATTCGTGCGGGATCCCGAATGAAAACCATCATCGGGACAAAATTCATATTTTTTTGTACACCTCGAAGTTCTCCCGCTTATCGACGAGTACATACCGAGGATCCCGAATCAATTGTTGATACACAGGTATCAACGTCTCCTTGTCGTGATAAGTAAAAACCTCGCTTGGTCTTATGATAACATAATCAGCGAGTGGGTAATATTGAGAAAAATAATAGAACCGTCTTCGTGAACTTAAGAAGGTTCCAACATTTCCAGTAGCAGCAACCGGGATCGAATCATCGCGTAAACGATATGCCCACTCACGAGCGTCACGCGCATTTTGTTGTGGATAAAAAACGAACAGATCTCGCTGTTGCGAATAGGGAAGCGGACTCATAGTCACCGAAAACCAAATAATGAAAGCGATTAATACTCCGCACGTTCCCAACGCTATCCGTGGCTTGATGTGAAGAAGTAATCTCAGACCGTAGATGGCAGACAGAAATAGAAATGGAATAATAACTGCGTTGTAATGGAATGCAATACTTCGCATGTTCGGGTCTTGTGACAAGAGATTGATTCCAAACTCAGGAATTGCGAGTAGCCAAACTGGTGAGAGAAAAGAAAGAAACCCAATCGGACCAAACAGATTCCAGATATAGTCGACCGTACTCTGACGGAAGATTGTCGTAAGAACATTAACGTTCTCATATCTGCTGAGTGCGAAATGACCGCCCCCACGAAAGAATGGGATCATCACCTTGAACGAGAACAAAACCCAGAATATACTAACCGCTCCAAGCGCTGCTCCCCATCGAACTCCTTCGTCAGTAACTATCTTATTCAGACGCCATTTATGCGTTTTCGCCTGGCCAATCACGACATATCCACAAAATGCAGCGGTGGTAAGTCCAACTTGTTCTTTTGTGAGCAAGCTCAGGAAGAGAAAGATTGAACTCCATACATACCGCTTCTGTAACCAAAAAAACACCATAAAGAGGAGTAATGGTGTTGCCAACGCTACCGCATGAAAATCAAACCGGTTCATGAGTTGGAGCGGTGGATAAAATAGGTAAGCAACTGCGACTATGAGAGCGGAGAAGTCTCGATGTTTTTGGGCTCGAAGAATGTGTTGCGCAATACCAAACAATGCAACTGATCCTAGTCCGAGCGCTACGCTCTGAATAACGAGAAGAACCTCTGGAGATGCGAACAAGAAATAGAGTGGCGCAAACAATCCGAGGATGATATCGTTGTGAACTGCCGACCGCACAACTTGTTGATACCCGTTCGGATCGGTGTGCTCCAAAAACCGAGCCCAATCACCGGTTCGCAATGCTTGATAGCTATTGTAGACAACATGATGCATGATTCCCAAATCGAAGTAATTCGCGTACATATTTCGATATCGCACCACCGAAAAGACAGAGAAGAACGTGATGTACAGAGCGACAAAAAAATACAGAATTTTTTTCATACTACTTATTCCCACTGTGAAACTTTGCGTGAATCTCCTTCAACTTTGGATCGGTGATATGAGTATAGATCTGCGTTGTCGAGATATTACTGTGTCCGAGCATCATCTGTACCGACCGAATATCTGCGCCGTGTGATAGAAGATCGGTGGCGTACGAATGTCTCAGTACGTGCGGTCCGATGCGTTCTACGATTCCTGCCTTCTTTCGATACTTCTCAATCAAACGCTCAATCGAACGAACCGAAAGTCGATTCTTCTCATTCGTAAGTCCTTCCTTCGGAGTAGGACCAGAGTATCGAATAAAGAGAGGCGCGTACGGATCTGTCCGGGTATCAAAGTATC
>CAZHVF010000025.1:6307-9460 GCA_964535635.1 uncultured Gammaproteobacteria bacterium
CCAGAGTATCGAATAAAGAGAGGCGCGTACGGATCTGTCCGGGTATCAAAGTATCGTTGGAGCCAGTCCTTCGCATGCTTCGTTAAGAAAACAACACGCGCTTTACCTCCTTTTCCGACAACACCTATTTCACCACTTTGGAGATTTATCTTATCTCGATTCAGTGCAACGAGCTCGGATACGCGCAGCCCCGTTGAAAATAACATCTCCAAGAGCGCACGGTCTCGTACTCCCATTTCTTTTTTTGTATCGACGCTCTGAAAAAGCTGCTCAAGTTGTTCTTCGGAGAGGTGTTTGATGGTGCGATCGCGTGACTTACCCAGCTCAATCATCTCGGCAGGCATTACCTTTACTCGTTGCTTGGCGAGATATTTCATAAATGAACGGAGTGCAACTAAAAAGTAGTTTTGGGTCTGTCGCTTGAGATTCCCTTTATACGGATTTTTGTAGTGATGAGAAAGATAAAGACGAAAGTTTCGAATGTCCTCTTCGGTTACACTCTCGATCGGGTAGTCGGGTTTCTTTCCCTCCTTTATCTGAGTTTCGTAATCACCGATATGGTTTTTGAGGAGCCACTCTTGAAAGAACCCGAGATAGTATCCATACATCTTGACCGTTCGAAGCGATAGATTCCGATCAAGCTCTACATACTCGAGGAATCGAAGTACCGCTTCATTAATCCCCATATATGTATATTAAGCGACGTTCAGATCAATTGCAAGAATCTGCTACAATATCCTATGCCAACCATCTCCGTACAGAATCTCACGAAGGAATACCATATCTACAAAAAGGAAGAAGGGCTCACCGGAGCGATCAAGTCCTTCTTTAAGCGTACCTACGAAACCAAGACTGCAGTCGAGAAGATCTCGTTCGATATTGAACAGGGAGAGCTCATCGGCTTTATCGGTCCCAATGGAGCAGGGAAGACCACCACTTTGAAGATGCTCTCTGGACTTCTGTATCCTACGAGTGGATCGATCTCGGTCCTCAATCACACGCCATTCAACAGAAAACCAGCATTTCTCAAACAGATCTCTCTGGTGATGGGCCAGAAGAACCAGCTTTGGTGGGATCTCCCTCCGATGGATACGTTTCTCCTCAATAAAGAGATCTACGAAATACCGGATCGCGATTTTCAGCAGCGTGTCGAGGAGCTCTCAGAACTCCTCGATGTCAAGGACATCCTCCATGTACAGGTGCGGAAGCTTTCACTGGGGCAGCGAATGAAGTGCGAACTCATGGCGGCATTACTTCACCAACCAAAAATTCTGTTTCTTGATGAACCAACGATAGGGCTCGACGTTGTCGTTCAGCATAAGCTTCGCAGTTTTATCAAAGAGTACAACAGGAAGTACAACGCCACTATTCTCCTCACGAGTCACTACATGCGCGATGTAAAGCAGCTTTGCGATCGCGTGATTGTTATCAACTTTGGGAGAATTATCTATGATGGGAACCTTGATAAGCTCATGGAAAAGTACGCAACCAAAGGGAAAAGTGACATCGAGGACGTTATCCGAAAGTTTTTCTCGGACACCCAACACGCGTAACTATGGCACGACTGATTCGCATGTTCTTTCTGCATTTTCAGCATGCGCTCAACTTTCGCGCACGATCATTTGTTTGGTTCCTCATCTCCTTTATTAATCCGCTCGTACTCCTCCTCTTCTGGCAAGGAGTCCTCACCAACAATGCAGTGCTCCATGGTTGGACGCTTGATTCGATGCGGTCGTACTATCTCTTGTTAATCGCTGCACAGTCGGTACTCATGGTCCATATCGAGGAGGAGATTGGCGTGCAGGATATTCGCATGGGAGAACTGTCGAAGTTTCTCGTCAAACCGGTCTCATACTTCTACATGAAGCTCTACCAAGAACTTCCACACCGCCTGATGAATGGCGGCTACTCAATCATCGCAATTTCGGTACTTCTCGTTGCATTTCGAATGCCACTCATCGTTACACACGACCTCTCCTCAATACTCCTCGCGATTGCCATCATCATTTGTGCGTTTCTGGTCTCGTTTTTATTCAAGGCAGTACTTGCATTCTGTGCGTTCTGGATCTTAAACGTTGATAGTGTTATGGAGACAAACGATGTACTCGCATTTGCGCTCAGTGGGCTCATTATTCCACTCGATCTCTTTCCGCAGTCCATGCAAACCATCGCATCGTTCACACCGTACCCGTACATTCTCTACTATCCGATTACCGCCGTACTTGGAATGCAGACACATGAACAGCTGGTCCATACGGTGTTGGTTCAGTTGGGGTATATTGCGGTGCTTGCCGTACTCTACCGAGTAATGTGGCATTACGGCGTACGAAAGTTTACCGGCATGGGTCAATAATATGAAGCGATATCTTCGATGGTACCGAGCGGTCTTTACCATGAGTCTCAATAATTTCCTCGCGTATCGAATGGATGCCGTCATTACTACCATCTTCTCGTCTGGTGTCTGGACGCTGTTCAATATCTTCTCAATCTACCTCGTCACGCTTCGAGTTCCATCGGCGTACGGATGGAGTAGGGGAGAGCTCATTCTCATGTCCTGCATCTACAATATCATCGTCGGCATCTTCAGTCTGTTTTTGGGGAAGGGAGTCCGACAGCTCTCAGACTTTGTCTCGACGGGGCGCTTCGATCTCTTCCTGCTTCAACCAATTGATGCTCAGCTCAATGAGTCACTCCATGCGGCGAGTATTAACAGTGGGTTCCGTACAGTTCTTGGATCGATCATGGCAGCGGTTGTTGTCGTGGCGTATGCAATTCCAATTGCGCCACTCAACATACTATTTTTTATCTATGGACTGTTCTGTTCCGTACTCCTCCTATACTCGCTCGTATTTATACTCAATACCTTTGTGATCTGGTCGCCCAAGCTCGACAACATCAATGAGCTTTTCTATACGCTCCGTTCACTTGGACGCTATCCACGAAATGTATTCCGACAGCTCGGAGAGCTGGGATTTGTTATGGTTTCTCCGTTTGTGATCGTGCTAGCTGGCCCTGCGAAGCTCCTCCTGGGAAAGTCGGGTTGGTACGATACGCTCGAGCTTACGCTCCTAACACTTGTAACGTTTGTGATCTCGCGGGTATTTTGGAAGTACGCGCTCCGACACTACACCAGCGCCAGTAGCTGATCGGTCT
>CAZHVF010000026.1:0-9408 GCA_964535635.1 uncultured Gammaproteobacteria bacterium
TCCCAACTCAAAACGATGCTATCCTGTACGCGTCGGTCTCAAAAGGGTTTGCGGCCCGACTCCACTCAACACCAGTACGCAGATAGTTGTCACGAAAGGCGTTGAACGAGACTGAGAATCTGGTTTTTATGATTCTCGATGATCTCCGGATCTCGAAATGAGGATGAGTATGCGGCTAGGTAGAATGCCACCTTCTGGAGACTCTCCTTGGTTGGATTGTCGAAGTTCCCGCCCACTTCTTTGAAGCCTTTTTTTACCACATCTTTGCAATAGTCGATAGCATTATGAGTTGGTACTGCCTCCTGTTGTTCTGCATCCTCTTTATGTGCCTCCACAAAACAGGTGATCATCGCGTCGCGAACCTGAATGGGCGTGAACGGCTTTGACATATCGACTCCGTACAGTAGTTGTCCTTGCATGTGTTCATTCTACACAATAAAAAATACGTGTTACCATAGAGTATGGCGCGCGTTATGAGAAAGTCATCGGAAAACCTCCTCAAGAAGCCTGCATTTTTCTTACTATCGATGGTTGCTCTTATATTCTTCATCTTCATTATGTCAAATAATAAATCAACCGCTCCACAGTCAAACACCGTGAACATTGATCGTGAATCGTGTCTAGCAGACGAGTGTTTGGATGTGGAAAATCTCGAGTATCCAGCAGGAGCGCTTCCACCGGAGGTTCAAGACGCTCTCATGCAAGCTCTCCAGGACGAATATAAAGCGCTCCGGACATACGAGGCAGTAATCGCTCAGTATGGACAGGTGCGACCATTCTCGATGATTAAGGGTTCGGAGGAACAGCACATTGCAGCGCTGAAGTCGTTGTTTGATAAATATGGCATGACAGTTCCACCAAATACCTACGATGCGCAATCGTCCGTTCCTTCATCGTTAACAGAGTCCTGTCAGCTCGGTGTAGATGCGGAAATAGCCAACGCATCGTTATACCAGGACAAGCTTCTCCCTGTTGTTTCAGGTTACGAAGATATTACCCTCGTTTTCACAAACCTGATGAACGCATCTCAGCAGCGCCATCTCCGCGCATTCGAACGATGCAACTAATAGTTGTAATTTGAGGGATGCCCTTGACCTGTCTGATTACGATTCGATATAGTTAATGATATGGTTCGAAAATTAGCACTTCTCATCTTTGCACTCTTCGCACTGTTTGGAGTAACACAAGCGCATGCATCCGAGACCATCATCTATCCATCAGGTGATGGATATGTAAACCAGGCAGATGAGAATGCGTTGAATGGCGCGAGGACCAGTCTCGTCACTTCCTATGAAGGACAGGGAAAAGCACAACTGAGCTATGTGAAGTTCAGTCTTGCGAGTATCCCGCAGGGATCGCAGATCAGCTCTGCCACATTTCAGACCACTGCCTATTCCTGCTCTGGGGCCGACCAAACACCGGAACTGACCTTGAGCACCGTGATTGATGAATGGAGTGAACAGACAATGCGATGGATGACACGCCCTCGAACCGGACTGTACATCGGCGTCGTGAAGCCGAGTGCAAAAACGCTTTCATGGAATGCGACGTCACGCGTTCAAAACTGGTTTCAGAATCCAGCAGGAAACTATGGATTCGAGCTCGCGATTCAGGGAGGCCCCTTCACCTGTAAGTTCTATTCTCGAGAGTACAGCACAGCATCGGTGCGACCGATGCTGATCGTAAAGTATACCGCCCCAACCCCAACGCCAACGAAGGCGATTATATTTAATCCGATCATTGGAAAGATTGGAATAAAGATCACGCCGATCATTACCGGAGCTGCGCAGACAACCGTTACCCCAACAGAAGCCACAATAACACCAACTACAGATGGATCACAGCAGAGCGTAAGTCCAACAGTAACCACAGGTGTAACCGAGTCCGGAGAAAAGGCCGCAACCGAAGAGGCAACAGCTGCAGCGCAACAGCCATCTTCTTCAGCGAGTGCTGAACATGCAAAAACTACCCCAGTCGACAACAGGTTCTACTATCTCGGAGCAGCTGCACTCGTACTCCTTGGCGTGATCGCAATCGCTACGCTCATCTTCGCCCGACGAACGAAAGCGGCTCCACATGCTGAGGAGAAAACAGCCGAGGTTGAACCAGAGCCAGCGCCAAAGAAAGGAAAAAAATCTCTCAAAAAAAACGAAGACACACTCCCCGAAAACGCTCCTACAGATAAAGAATAGTCACCACTATTTCCTTAGTTCGGTTACGATGATGTTGATCGAGAGGAGAAAGATAAAGACGCCAAGTTTCTGTGCGCTATAGATCTGTCGCTCTATGACAAAGAACACCATCGCACAGAGAGAAAGAAGCGAAAGGTCGATAAAGGTTTTTATTCGCGGTCGAAACAACAGAACGAGCAGAAGATTTGTCGAGTAGAGAATGAAGTACTGTTTTGGCGTTGGATAGGGAATAAGCAAGGTGAGAACTAACACCGCGACAATCAACACTTCTGCATAGCGAGTCCGACGGAGATTTGTGTAGGTATTCTTTTTTTTCATCGATATCTTCGAACAAAATAATAAACTGCAGATCCAAATACAACAGAGACGATTGTTGCTGTGTACAGCACAAGTGACGCATCTAAGACCGACTGCTGCCGAAATTCCAGAACAATCTCAAATGAACTACCGCGTGGCGATGTATTGCAGGCGACATGTTTGCATAGTTCATGTGGCTGCAGATACCAGCCGTTTGCGTACCCATCTACAACAGTATGGTCATAATCAGATAGCTGGTATGCACTACGAGAGCGAGCGTCTCGAAGATTTTCATTCTGAATTGAGCCGTGAATGCTTTTTGAAATGTACTCAACCGATTGCGAAACAGGGGCACTCTGGACCGGGAATGTATTTGACCAGGTGAGGTACGATCGTTGTTTTTCTGTACCGTTTCCAATCGTCGAAATAAAACCATTACGTATGAACTCGACTACCTCCTGCTTTGATGCTTGCCATTCGTCTTCAGATTGCGTCATCATTGGGATCTTTTTCATGACCCCTGTTGAAATCGGCAACGGTGCATATCCGGAGACCCGTGCTTTCCAATCGGCATGGTAGGACTCACGAAGGGTGATAAAAAATGGCGTAGTCGCCTGATGAACCCGCACAACATACGTTGTCGGATTTATTTTTTTGTATTCCAGGGTGGGAGGCGCAAACTGGGTGGCGGTGTTCACCTTCAACATTCCGGTTCGTTTCTGTAGGTTTTGACTCGACAGAAGCAGCGAAGTGCCGGTATCAAGCTGGTCGAGTAGGTGAGGTATGGATTGGAGATGGTTGTTTGAGAGCCATACACTCGTTGGAGCTGCCACCTGTGGAGAAAACAGATCGGGCGATATCGTATAGAGTTCGAACCATTGATTCGCAGTGACGAGCGATATCTTTTTTTCTGACCGATATTTTTGAATTTTCTCTCTCGTCTGCTGAATGAACCGATCGTCGGTCTCCTTCCGGTAGACGATATACCGGACATTCATGCGCGAAGCAAGACTGAGGAGCCAATCAGAAGTTGCTGTAGAAGATGTATTCCACATTGCGCCATAGTTCCACGGTTTCCCTAATTCTTCAAAAGCACGAATCGATGCCATATTAATCGAGGGAGCGGAGAAGAGTTGGGTGATGGGATCAAGTCCGATATACTTCATTTTCGGTAGATTCATCCAGCCGGGTGAGGAGATGACGGTGTAGGGAGTTTGGAGGAGCTTTCCATACACTCGTTCTGAATTGAGCTTGTTTGCAACATGGTAGTATTCATCTGGAATTTTAAAGATCGGTGAATAACGTGCAGTCTGATAGGTCTCCCCTTGATTGTATGAGAGTGCATGATGCGTTACGAGGTCTCCCGTTAAGAGATGTCGATTAAAGAGAAGCGATGCGAGGACTAACACGACAAGAAGGACGCGGGAGTACTTGATGTTTTGAAAGGAGAGCGCGAAGGTCATAATGCTGAAATACGGAACAAACAGCAGTGATTTATCGTAGCTTCGAACAGCGCCCATAAGCGCGTTGCTGAACAGGAGCGATGTGATCTCTGGTGGAATGAGGCCTTTTCCTTTGTTCAGTATGACGAATGAACAGACGAGAACAAAAAAGAATACAAACGACAGTTTCCGTTTCGATTTCGAGCGAATTGAAAGGAGGGCAAGTGCGAAATAGATCACGCTGAGCAATATCGGGACACCATTTTGTCGTGCAAAAAAATCGAAACTAAATAGGTAAAAGAAAAGACTTGAGAATGGAACGCTTTGCCATGCGATCCAGTCATTGAGTACCGATCGATTCATACCAACGATGTGTTCGGTAAGCGCGACAACATTCGTGAACTGCGGAATTATCAACGGAGCGAGAAATAGGAACAGGAGAACAATGTAGATAAAGGTTTTCAAGAAAAACTCATGATTGAACGTGAGTTCTTTAAACAGAAATAACGCAATGATAAAAAAGGTTAGAAAAATCTGTAGCGCGACAATGAACGCAAGATTCTGCATTCCAAAAAGAAGTAGCGCTGTGGTGAGCGCAATGCCTGCGATACGCGGAGCCGTAATGCCCTGATCGTGGTACCAGCGGTAGACAGACGCGAAAAACACCGGAACAATAAAGTAGAGATTGAGGTACGGAGTAAATGCCCATCCCGAGTCAAAGGCGTACAGTGTGTAGGAGCTCATTGCGTAGGCGAATGACAGTCCCGTTATAGAGTGAATTGATATTTTTTTTCTGGTATCAAACAATCGAAGTCCGACAAAGAAGGACCAGAATGATAATGAGAGAAAAATCAGGTAATAAAAAAATGACTGTTGTGATACAGCGAGCGAAAATAGCATCGAGAAGAAATGAATTACACCATACTCGACCCCATACGCAAAAAAGTTTGCAGCGTATCCTTCACCCTCATTGATCCAGGTATACTTGGCGAAGTCAGCAAACTTATCAAAATTGAAGATCTGCACCGCATCGCCACCGCCTCGGATATACCCAAACGGATGTATGTTTATGTACGAAATCCAAAGGAACATGAACTGCACCAAAATCGGTAGCACCCAGGGCGAGCGTATCCAGCGGTACAGAGTATCCCGTAAGCTATTCATTGCTGTCTGAGTAGATGTTCTTATATCGTTTGAACACGAGTAATTATAGAGTGCGGTTTTGCGAATGACAGCGTATTTGTTTCAGGGCAGATTATAAGCGGGTGCGGTATGCGAGACCTTCTTAATTGAGGCTTCCTTGTATAGCTCATCGGATACATGCTCGGTACCGTTCTCTTTTCGGCATGGGCTTACGCAATTGACTCTTTGAGATTTCGGAGCGCATCCTCACTATAGATCGAAACCGAAATGACTCGATTCCCGGTCTTTTCAAGCTCGGCAATCTGCATCTTTACCGTTTCCTCGGAGGTGAGGTCGGTTTTTGTCAGAAGGATGACACGCTTCTTCTCGGCAAGGAGTCGGCTGTACTGTTCGAGCTCCTTTGTAACCACATCATAGTCTGCGCGAACATTCTTTGACTCAGACGACACGCAGTGGAGTAAGAGATCGACCTTTTCGATATGTTTGAGGAATCGAGTACCCAGTCCTTTTCCCTGCGAGGCGCCTTCGATCAGACCGGGGATATCGGCAATCACCTTCCCCTGGAATACACCAAGGTTTGGGGTGAGGGTCGTGAATGGATAGTCTGCGACACGTGCTTCAAGCGCGGTAAGCATGTTGATCAGGCTGCTTTTTCCTGCGTTTGGAAGCCCGATCAGTCCGTACTGAGCGATAAGTTTCATAACCAGCCGCAGCCGTTTCTGTATACCAGGAGTTCCCGGCTCAGCCTTCATTGGCGCTTGGTTTGTGGCAGTTTTGAGGGCGTCATTTCCTTTTCCACCCTTACCTCCACGTGAAATGAGCGCCTTCGGATTCGCGGTATCAATCACGAACTCTCGACCAGAGTCCAGATCGGTGATGCTCGTGTTTGGGGGAACCAAGAGAAGAAGATCTTCGCCATTTCTTCCGTGTTTTCGATTGGTTCCACCTCCCTGACCATTCTCGGCATGAAGATGAGGATTGGCGGCATAGTAACGGAGGTCCTTCATGTCGCGTGCAAGAACGGCATAGACTGCACCGCCGAACCCACCGTTTCCTCCACTCGGACCACCCTTTGCAGCAAAGAACGATCGACGTCCTGATCCGCCATTTCCGGAACGTGCAAGTATGGTTGCCTCATCGATCAACATAGAGCTTTATTATAATCTATTTCAGCATATTCCGACCAAGAACAGAGAACGGTAGTTGAAGTAGAACGGCGGAGTTATGACCTCTTTTTTCCTTCTTTTTTGATGGTTGTCCAGTGGTAAAGATAAACCGGCGTTCCAACCAGCACCATTGCAAGAGACGTGGAAAGCTGGCGTTTTCGCTGATCGGACTGTTCTTTGGTATTTCGATCCTGAATCTCCTTTGCCGAGAGTGTTGGCTTTCCAGCGACCGGTGTGGACTCAGGGTAGTAGGTATATTCCGAAACTTTGAATACATAGCTTTTTAACCCAAGATCGACGAGTTGAACACTCCCGATGACCGTTGTCATGAGACCGACAAACGCAAAGAGGTAAAGATAGAGGAGTCGAATTCCAAACTTCATAGTTTAATTGTATCAAAAAGCATCACAGGTATTGCTCGGGATTGTTGGAATAACCTGTTATAATGGAGCATATGAGAAACTTTAATCGAGGTTCACGACCAGGAAGAGGATTCGGACGCTCTGGAGGCGGACGTTCATTTGGAGGTTCACGAGGGTTTGGAGGACGCGGAGATCGAGAGATGTTCCACGCGGTATGTGCAAACTGTGGAACTGACTGTGAAGTCCCATTTAATCCAACCGGAAGCAAGCCGGTCCTATGTAGCAATTGTTTTTCCAAGGATCAGGGAGCCGAACCACGACGATTTAGCGATCGAGGTCCACGACGAGACTCGTCGAGAGATAGTGGAGCACCAAAGAACAATCGTCAACTCGATGAAATCAATCGAAAGCTCGACGAGGTGCTTGCACTTCTCAATGGAGTTCCGGTTCATAAACCTTCGAAGAAGGCACCAAAAGTGCAGAAAGAGGTCGCGGCCGCACCGGTATCGGAACCGGTTGTCGACACAACACCACTTGACGTCTCCGATGTTTTAAGTGATTCCGATCATGTTGTTGATCCTATCAACAATGTCAATCACTCGATCGAATCGGACGAACAGGTGTAAGCATGTCGGAATAAATGTTTTCTTCGTATCACTCAGGAGAGGCTAATGGTTTTATCGCCGCTCTCAATTTCGCTGCTGCGAGTAGAATCAACTCCCTATCTACGCCTCGATCAAACATTGGTCGAATAATCATTTCCGCCATCTGAATTACAGTTGGTAGTCCGTCAGCGGCCATGCGAACCTCTTCATCTATCAAATCTGGTCGTGCAGTCAAGACCGTCGCCAATGTTTCGATTTCTTCCAAAATTCTTCTTGGGTGATAGATCCGTCGAGCTCGCTCCCTTGGCTGTTCACCTTTTGTAGTTGGAATTGTCTCGCCTTGAAATAACCGCAAAAATGCTGAAACATCCTGTGGAGAGGCTGCATTCGGCGCGCTGGTGATAGCGGTAATATACGCTCTTTCAGCATATAGTTGTTCAGCCTCCGTCAGTACCCGTAGTTGGGCGAGGTGATCGGGAGTGATCGCTGCAGCCAAACTCTTCGCTCGTTCATTCTGCGGTCCAATTTCCAGATAGTGGTATGTTTTTCCAGTGGCAACCACGGTAGATTCCCGACTGTCACCGAGCGCTACCGTGAGCGCAAGCGCTGGGGTTATGAACGCGTTCTTTTCGGACATTGCTTTGAGGATCATATCAAGAAAGTCCTGGGGGGATATTGATCCTGCCATGAACTGATCGTTTAATAGATGTTTTATATCTTGAGCCGAAAAACTTGGTCGTTGATTAGTTTCCATTTCGGACCGAGGAAGTCTGTTTATTGGTTGGTCCCCCCGCGGGCTGCTTGGTGGTCGTACCGGTGGCACTACTGGTTTAGGAAGAGGCCCATCTCCATTCTGAAATTCTGCCATCGATCTATTCTACATGAAAATTCCAAAGCTCGTTGAAATGCATGAGGTGACGTAATTCGCCAAAAGAGCGATGACGTAAGCTGGAAAAAAATATACGAGATTGCTATACTGAGTCTTCTATGGGAACAAACTTTAAAAAAGAAATCATCTTCGGACTCCTTGGACTCATTGTTGTTATTGGAGGGATTGTTTGGGCAACCGGACAGTACAAAGCATCGATGAACGCATATACCCCAACATCACAACAGGCACAGCAGGCGACCGCCCCAGCAACTACCGAACAGACAACGCAGGCAGTTGAAAAGCCATCCTCGACCATACTCACAGTTGCAGAGGTCGCGAAGCATAGTTCGCCAAGCGACTGTTGGTTTATTGTGAGTAATAAGGTGTATAACGTGACCAGCTATATCAACAGCCATCCCGGTGGAGCTATGCGCATCACCTCAAACTGCGGGAAGGATGCAACGCAGGCGTACCAGACACAAGGTGGAAAGGGCTCTCATTCGAGTAGCGCTACCGCAATGCTCCAAACGCTCTACATCGGCGATCTCGGTGCAACCGTTCAAAGCAACACGCAATCGATTCAGCCAACCCAAGGAGCTCAGACGGCTCCGGCACAACAAAGAAATTCTGAAGAAAACGAAAATGAATAAGCTGTACTTATTTTGTAAAAGTACGCACCGGTTATTCATGTTCTTCACCATTATTCTCACGATGGTAATGAGCGTGACTGGTACGATTCTCAAGTTTCCACAGATGCAGAATGCAGTACTCGAGGTTGGCCTCATGCGAATGATTCACAATATGCTCAGTCCCTTATTCTCGCTCAGTCTATTCGTCATGACTGTAACAGGACTGGTGATGTACGTGTTCCCACTGACCAGACGAAAAGTAGTCCCACCTCAGCAGCAATCATAACCACTCCTTCGTCATATAACTTTGCTATACTGAATCCGAAATGAAGAATAAACCCTGGTTGAATGCTTTTGCTGCATCGAGCTATATTGCGCTTCTTGTCTGGATTATGACCGGAATCGAGAGTACCGCAAAACATCATCGAAACGAATATTTTTTACCGGTGATATTTATCTCGATGTTTACGCTTTCCGCGGCGGTCATGGGTGGACTATTTTTACTCCAACCAATTCTGTTATATCTTGATGGAAAGAAGAAGCCAGCTGTTCGGATGTTCATCCAGACTGTAGTATATTTCGCTGGTATAACCGGAATCCTATTCGCCGGTCTTCTTCTAGGCTTCATTCCAACAACATAAAACAATGATAGTGCAAGATAAGGTCGCGATTGTAACCGGAGCATCGTCAGGAATTGGACT
>CAZHVF010000027.1:0-8163 GCA_964535635.1 uncultured Gammaproteobacteria bacterium
GTATCTCATCGAACCTAAGTCACCTCATCTGATTGATGAATTGCTCAAAAGTTACATCGAGAGCACCTTGCGATTCGCTCTGCTTCAAAGCTATGCAGGGGAGCACTCTGCCCGGATGATCGCAATGAAAAATGCCACCGATAATGCATCTGAAGTGATTCTCAACCTTACGTCACTTCGAAATAAGCTCAGACAGCAAAGCATTACCTATGAATTGCTCGATATGATCACCGCTAAAGAAAGCGTTGAGATTAATTAATTATCAATTTAACTTAATTTATGTCAGAAGGAAAAATCACTACAGTCCGAGGTGTCGTTATTGATGTTGAGTTTCCAGAGGATCAAACACCTCAGGTCTACGATGCACTCGAGGTAACCGTAACCTCAAAGGATAAAAAGGATACTACTCTCATACTAGAAGTTCAGTCTGTTCTGAATGAAGGACAGGTTCGATGCGTCGCGATGGGAGACTCATTTGGGCTTGCGAGAGGTATGACGGTTCGGAATACCGGAAAGTCCATTGAGGTTCCGGTTGGGGAAGAGACACTAGGTAGAATTTTTAACGTACTTGGAGAAGCAATTGATAATGGTCCCGCAATCAAGACGAAGATGCGTCGATCGATTCACTCAAAGGCGCCAACACTCGCTCAGCAGAAGGTTGAGACCAATGTTTTCGAGACAGGTATCAAGGTTATCGATCTTCTTGCGCCCTTTATCAAGGGAGGTAAGGTTGCTGTCTTCGGAGGCGCAGGTGTCGGGAAAACAGTTCTTATTCAGGAACTCATCAACAATGTCGCGACAGCGCATAAAGGAGTTTCGGTATTTGCTGGTGTGGGAGAGCGTACCCGTGAAGGGAATGATCTTTGGACCGAAATGAAGGACTCAGGAGTCATTAATCAGACCGCAATGGTCTTCGGACAGATGAATGAGCCCCCGGGAAATCGACTTCGTGTTGCGTTAACCGGCGTTACGATGGCAGAGTACTTCCGAGATGAGAAGAACATGGATACATTGTTATTCATCGATAACATCTTCCGATTTGCTCAAGCTGGATCAGAAGTATCTGCGCTTCTCGGTCGTATTCCATCAGCAGTAGGATATCAGCCAACACTGTCATCCGAGATGTCCGCTCTCCAGGAGCGAATTACCTCGACGGACAAGGGTTCGATTACCTCGATTCAGGCAGTGTATGTACCTGCAGACGATTACACCGATCCCGCACCGGTTGCAACGTTCTCACATCTTGATGCGTCGCTTGCCCTCGAGCGGTCGCTTGCAGAGCAGGCGCTATTCCCAGCGATTGATCCGCTTGCCTCGTCATCTCAGGCGCTTGATCCTGAGATCGTAGGTCGTGAGCACTATGATGTTGCACGAAATGTGGTGAAAACACTGCAGCGGTATAAGGATCTCCAGGATATCATCGCGATACTCGGTATGGAGGAGCTTTCTGAAGAAGACAAGCTTGTCGTATCTCGAGCACGAAAGATTCAGAGATTCTTGACACAGCCATTCTTTGTCGGTGAACAATTTACCGGTCAGAAAGGTAAATATGTACCAATCAAGGAAACCGTAAAAGGATTCAAGGAAATTCTTGAGGGCAAGCATGACTCAAAGAATGAGATGTCCTTTTACATGGTTGGAGCGATTAACGAAGTAAAGTAATCCCATAACGTTTAACTTGTAACCTGTATCGCAAGTTTTGCGCTACACGCTTCAAGAAGCGCGTTACATGATATATATGTTGCATGTACGAGTTATCACACCAAAGCGAGTTGTAAAGGAGATTGAGGCCGATTCGGTTACGGTACCGGGTTCTGAGGGTGAGATGACCATTCTTCCACATCATTCAAATCTATTTTCAATGCTCCAAGATGGACTCGTTACCATCCGAAATAAAGCGAACGAGGAGAGTTTTGCAATTGGGATGGGGTACATGGAGACGAATGGAAAAGACCTTAACATTCTCGTCTCGAGAGCACATGGCCAGGATGAGCTTGATCAAAAAGAGACCGAAAAGGCAATCGAGCAGGCAAGGCAAGCAGTTGCAAAGGCGCGAGATCGAAAAGAGCGACTCGATGCAACCATGCTTCTTAGACGAGCGGTTGTCGACTCCAAACTCCTGAAGCTTAAGCGAAAACGAGCAGTCTGACACAAAGCACCCCTTTGACCCCCCGTCTCAAGACTATGCTTCTAGATCATAGCGTGGCCATCAGCCTGCTCTAATTTGCTAATTCATCATTTATAATATGATATGCCACTGATAGTTGTTGAGTCACCCACGAAGGCAAGAACCTTCAATCGCATTCTGAAAGCCGAGAATAAGACCGATTATTTTGTATTCGCAACACTGGGACACTTCAGAGACTTGCCAAAAGAAAGCTTAAGTATCGATCTCGAACACGATTTTAAGCCGAAGTATGAAATCATGTCGAACAAGAGTAAGGTTGTTACCGAACTCAAGAAGCTCGCAAAGGAACATGATGAAATCATCCTCGCGACAGATCCTGACCGTGAAGGAGAGTCGATCTCGTACCATGTAGCCTACATCCTCGACTTTCTTAATGAGGACTGGCCAGAAATCACCCCGGAAAAGTCAAAGAAAACGGTGCGAAGAATCATCTTTCATGAAATTACTCCAAAAGCTTTAAAGGAAGCGCTCGAGCACACCGATGAACTTCGTCTCAACTTAGTAAAAGCACAGCAGGCTCGTCGCATCCTCGACCGTATCGTCGGATATAAACTCTCGCCCCTTCTCTGGAAAAAACTGTCCAAAAACTGGCTCTCTGCCGGTCGCGTTCAGACCGTTGCACTTCGTTTTGTTGTCGAAAGAGAGAAAGAAGTGCTCGCGTTCCCGAAAGATCAGTTCGCAGTAGTTTCTGGACTGTTTAATGCGGAATCACAGGAGCTCAGTGCAAAGCTCATAAAGATAGGAGATGAATCCATAGAAGAAAAGAAGACACTGAAGCTTTTCTCGGGAGAGTATACCTATACTCGAGGTCTTCGCTCAGCAGAGCAGATGGAGCAGCTCCGCGGGGAGATGACATCCGATCAGTACTCAGTTACCGATGTCTCTGAGTCAGATGCGGTTCGCTATCCACCTCCCCCATTCACCACCTCATTGCTCCAGCAAGATGCAATTAATCGATACGGTCTGAGTTCAAAGATTGTGATGCGTATTGCTCAGGATCTCTATGAACGGGGTCTCATTACGTACCATAGAACCGACTCTTTCAATCTTTCGGCAAGTTATGTCTTCCGAGCGAAGGACTTCATCGCAGAGACGTATGGTAAGGAGTACGCACTTGAGAAGCCACGAGGTTACAAAACAAAATCAGCATCGGCGCAGGAAGCGCACGAGGCCATTCGTCCGACGCGCATCGAGAATACCCCTACAGTAGTAGCTAAGGAAAAGAAGCTCAATAAGAATCAGCAGATGATCTATGAACTCATCTATAATCGAGCGCTCGCGACGCAGATGAAGGAAGCATCGTTAATTCAGTACAAGCTAACCCTTACGGGCTCAAAGGGTTATGTGTTTGAGTCAGAGGCACAGAAGGTAGTCTTTGACGGGTTCTTACGCGTCCTTTCACCCGAGTTTAGTAAAAAACATACCGAAGGACTCACGATTAAGACGGGGAGTACCGCCTCACTCAAAGAACTCACCATTGAATCAAAGGAAGCTCGACCACCGTATCGGTACAGCGAAGCATCGCTCATCAAAACACTGGAAGAAAATGGAATCGGTCGACCTTCGACCTACGCCCCGATCATCTCGCTTCTGATCGAGAAGGCATATGTAGACAAGGATGGACGATACCTCAAGCCAACCAGTCTCGGAACTGCGATTAGTGACTACCTCTCATCGGCATTCGAAACATTGTTCAGCATCGACTTTACTGCGAAGCTCGAACAGAATCTGGACGATATCGCAGAGGGATCGGAGAAGCTACTTGACGTTCTGAAAGGCTTTTATACACCGTTTGCGGAGATCCTTGGAAAACAGGAACAGAACACCGAGACCATCGAGGTGAAAGAAGAAGATGCAGAGCCATGTCCAAAATGCGGTAAACCACTTCAGATTCGCTTCTCCCGGTTTGGAAAGTTCTATGCATGTTCTGGTTATCCCGACTGCAAGTTCACGAAACCATTCCTCTATGTCGTAAAGGACCGAAAATGCCCTAAATGCGGAGGGAATGTTGTGGTAAGATATTCTAAAGCAAAGCGAAAGTTCTACGGCTGCTCAAACTATCCCAAATGTGATTATGTTGAGTTTGGCTGGAACAAACTAGTGAAGGCATGAAGTACATTTTCGTATCAGGAGGCGTCATTTCGGGCATAGGAAAAGGCCTCACTTCTGCATCGGTCGGACTTCTTCTCAAAAACGCTGGCTATCGAGTAACCCCCATCAAGTGTGAAAACTACCTCAATGTAGACGCAGGAACCATTAATCCAATCGAACACGGTGATCCATTCCTCTGTGAGGACGGGACCGAGGCAGATATGGACCTGGGCACCTATGAAAAAATTCTCGGTGAGAACATGGGGAAGGATAACTTTATGACCCTTGGTCAGGTCTATAAGACCGTGATCGATCGAGAACGGCGATTTGAGTATCACGGTGAGGATGTCGAAGCGATTCCCCACATCACCAATGAAATCATTTCGCGCATTCAGCACGCCGGAAAGAAACACAACGCCGACATCGTCCTCATCGAACTCGGTGGTACGGCGGGGGAGTATCAGAATGTATTTTATTATGAAGCATCTCGTATCCTCACCCTCAAGCACCCTGGTGACGTCGTACATATCCATGTAAGTTATGTGCCACGACCGAGTCATCTCGGGGAACCAAAGACGAAGCCGACACAGCTTTCGGTTCGAACCCTCAACTCTATGGGGATTCAGCCGGACTTCATCATTGCACGCTCAAAGCAAGCACTCGACCAGAGACGGAAAGATCGGTTTGCGCTCTTTTGCAACATGCACCCCGAAGACATCATCTCGAATCCTGATGTCCCCCATGTCTACGAGATCCCACTGATCCTCTCTGAACAAGGTCTCGAGAAGAGAATTATGGAGAAGCTTGGTCTCAAGGTGAGAAAACCAGACCTGAAGGAATGGGAAGCACTCGTTGCAACGATCAAAAAACCAAAGACTCGCAAAGTCGAGCTTGCTATTGTCGGAAAGTACTTTGGCACCGGAAACTACCAACTCAAAGATGCGTATGCCGCGTTATTTGACGCAATTGATCACGCAGGTTGGAGTGAAAATGTTGAGATCTCTGTCAACACGATTAATGCAGAGAAAGTAGAAAAACAAGGGGTTGAAATCATTGGTAAGCCTGATGGAATCATCGTACCAATCGGGTGGGGGGATCGAGGATCCGAAGGAATGATTGCGGCTGCGAGCTACGCAAGAAAGAACAAGATTCCGTATCTCGGACTTTGCTATGGAATGCAGTTGGCGGTAATCGCGTTTGCTCGTGACATTCTTGGATATAAAGATGCGAATACAACCGAAAATGATGAGAAGTCAAAACATCCCGTCATTCATATCATCGAGAACCAAAAGTCATTGATTGCCAAGCGCGCGTACGGGGGAACAATGCGACTAGGAGGCTGGGAGGAGAAGATAAAGAAGAACACCCTCGCGCATCAAATCTATAAAAAGGACTCGGTTGTCATTCGACATCGACATCGCTACGAATTCAATAATGAGTTTGCAGCCGAATTCGAAAAGAACGGTCTTGTGATCAGCGGTCGATCCAAAGCAGAGAACCTTGTTGAGATTATTGAGCTCGGAAAGGACATGCACCCCTTCTATATCGGTACTCAGGGACATCCAGAGTACAGTAGTCGGCCACTTGACCCACACCCAATCTTCACCGCATTCGTTGACGCAGCGGCTAAACACGCTTCAAAGTAGTCAAAACGAGCAAGTTTATGCTATAATTTAGTCATGGCAAACAGCATTACCTACAAAGACAGCAGCTTCGGAATCGGCGATATGCTTGATATCTTCTACCGAATTAAAGAAGGTAACAAAGAGAGAATTCAGAAGTTTTCTGGAATGTTGATCAAATTCCGTGGCACAACTGCTGCCTCGAAGATGATCACCACTCGAAGAATCACACGATCTGGAATCGGCGTTGAGCGAATTATCCCACTCAACTCTCCGTTTATTTCTGACATCAAGCTTGTCAAAAAAGCGAAGTTCCAAAAAGCAAAAGCATACTTCGTACGCGGTCTTTCTGATCAAAATCTCCGTAAGAAGATCTTCAAACGATCATAACCTCTCCAATTTTCATCCTGCTACACTGGGTACATGGTCAATACGGTTGTTCTCGGCAAGCGTGGTGAAGAGTTTGCGACGTCCTTTCTTCGCACAAAGGGATATACCATATTCGCACGAAATGTCCGGCTACCTGAAGGTGAGATCGATATTGTTGCGGTGAAGAATAGCATTCTCACAATTTTCGAAGTTAAGACGCGGTCATCTCTTCGACATGGAAATCCATACGAAGCGGTCGATCAGAGAAAGCAGACAAAGCTCCTCCGTCTTGCTGAAAAATACGCCTTGCAAATAGGAAAAAAGGACTCTAAACTGTCAGTCGGCGTTATATCGATTCTCTTTGATGAATCAACGAACAGCGCGACAATATCACTCTATGACTATTTCACCTAAGAAAGGAGGTGAGATACATGTTTGACGCATTAAACGCGATACTGTTCAGCTTCTGGAAAAGTATAGTGAATGGACTTCCGAACTTTTTTTCCGGACTCCTCATTCTCGTCATCGGACTGATTGTTTCAAATCTCCTCAAACGGCTACTGCAGTCATTATTTGCAATGGCGAAGTTTGAGAACGCACTTCAGTCTGCGAGATTGATGGATAAGTCCGAGGTAAAGCTCTGGGAAGAAGTATTGCTGGAGGTGGTTCGCTGGAGTCTGCTTGTGGTGTTCTTGGTACCCGCGCTTGAGGTATGGGGGTTGTCACGAGCGACCGAGGTAATCAACCAGTTCTTGTTCTACCTACCAAACGTTGTAATTGCGGTTGTAATTGGATTTGTCGGCCTCGTGTCGTCGAATCTCGTTTCAGACTTAGTTCGACGAAGCGTAAAGACAGTAGGATCAAGCTCAGCAAATGCCCTCGCGGTCTTTACCAAGGCATCAATGCTGTTCTTTACCGGTCTAATCGTGCTGAATCAACTTGGGGTAGCGCAAGATCTCGTACGTATTCTGTTTACCGGAATCGTTGGGATGCTTTCGCTCGCAGGGGGACTGGCATTTGGACTTGGTGGAAAGGAAGCTGCAAAAGATACGCTTGAGACTCTAAGAAAGAAGCTTAAGTAACGATTTGCACCATTAAGACAGTCTGATCTCAGGCTGTCTTTTTGGTTGATACCGTTGTTCCATATACTACTATAGGGTATAATACGCTGTGGAAAGACCGAAACATATCCGCCGTGAACCCTATACCTTAAGCGCCGAAGATCGTGCACAATCGTGGCTTACCAGCTATGGGGAACAGTTCAGGATAGCACTAGCTGAAGTTACAACACGGGCACACCGGAAGACGATATCTGATCACGACGGCACGGTTGGCACGGTATCACCAGATGTCTACAATAGCGTAACTCGAATGCTTGAAGAGATGCCGGTCTGTATGTTTTGGAAGGACTGGAGCAAATCACAGCCTCTTCCAGCAGGTTTTCAAATTGTAAACGGATCGGTCTTAATTCTAAATCCGAAATTTATGGATGCCATGAGGCAATCACGGAGAGTTGACCATGCATACCTCGTAGCTCTTGATGATCCAGAACTCATATTCGATCATTGCGCAGCGCAGTTCTATCGGAGGAAACCCAACCCCGAGATTAAAAAAGGTGAGCGACTGGACGAGTTGAAAGATCTTGCGGGAGATCTTTTTACACCGATCACGACCGGTAATGTGCCGTCACATTGGTTTCTTCTCGGAAGAAAGTCTACGATCGCAGAGCGCACTGGGATGATCTATGACAATTTCGGTCGATTAGGATAGTGATCTCGCATTGATTGCAAAATGTGACCCCGAGGGGATTCGAACCCCTGATTCTTGGGATGAAAACCCAATGTCCTAGGCCGCTAGACGACGGGGCCATCTAACAGTCATATTATAACAAAT
>CAZHVF010000028.1:0-7703 GCA_964535635.1 uncultured Gammaproteobacteria bacterium
CTCAGATCTTTACAGCAGGAACTGCATCATTCTCTGGACGACTTGGTGTAGGGACCACCGCACCAACCGTTGCTCTTGATGTTGTAGGGTCAGGATCATACTCCGGAGCACTTTCGGTTGCAACCAACTTTACCGTAGGTGGGAATACAACCCTTGGTGATGCAACGTCTGATACTGTTACCTTAACCGCAAAAATTGCAGGAGCCTCTGGATCTGCTCTAGGGTTCTCTGATGCATCATTTACTACGTGTACCGCTCTCGAGACGGTCAACGGAATGCTTACCTGCGGAACTGATGACTCTGGTGGAGCGGGAGTCTGGACCGACGGAACTGCGACCGCATATCTTGCAACTTCCTCTGACTGGGTTGGAATCGGTACTTCGACCCCAACAGACAAAGTTAATATTCTAGCCTCCACCTCAGGTTCCACATCATTTGATGGACTACAGATCGACTTCACCCAGTCATCGGACAATGATTCGGCAGACACCAATGCCGGTCTAAACATCAACATCACCTCTTCGTCAACCGCTGCAGACAGTTTATATGGAGTGAATATTTCATCTATCAATAATCAAGACTCGGTTACTGAGCATGGTCTCAGAATCGGATCTGGGTGGGATGCAAGTATCTATCTCGCAGATCCAACTGCAAATACAATCCAATTCGAAAATGCATTACAAATCACCAGCGGTGATGGGTTATTTTTGACCGGAGGCGGTGCGCGAGGGTCTACTGGTGCAACGCATCTACTCTCAGACGTTGCCTACGGCTCAGCATCCATCATCCCAGGGGATATTGTCAGAATTGCCGATTCCAATATCGCCGGGCCTACGGGTGTTGGGAATACCGATAATGGATCGGATGCGCTCCAAATAATCTTTGCTCAAGGGGACGATAATGAATCCGGCGACATCAATGCACTCATTAACCTCACACCGTACGCGTATTCATCCGATGCCGATACTCTCCTTGGTGTAAATATCGGAAGCATCACTGCTGTCGGGTCGGTGAATGCATACGCAATTCAAATTGGAACAGGTTGGGATGCTCCAATGAAGTTCCTCGATTCAGGATTTACTACCTGTACTGCCCTCGAAACGGTAGCGGGCGTGCTTACCTGCGGAACCGATGATGTGGGTGGTGGAGCAGGAGCATTCTCAAATGCCACCGGCAAGGTCTACCTTACAACCACGAGCGACCTCGTAGGCATCGGGACATCTACTCCGGGTAACCAGCTTGATATCTATTCCGATACAAACGCAACCGCAGATCTCAGAACAGGCAGTGCAACTGGGCTTCTATCGCTCAAGTTCCTCGAAGGGACCGCCTCGGCATCTACCACCGGCATGCACATCATCTATGACGCAAATGCGAACGAGCTCAGATTCAGTGACTCTGGTACTACCGACCTGTTTACTTTTGAAAGAAGCGGATACATGGGTATCGGCACCACCGCGCCAGACGATATGATCGATATTTTCGCATCTACAAATGGTTCAGCGGCCTTTGATGGTATCGCGGTTAACTTCACTTCCTCGGCAGATGCAGACTCTGGAGACATTAACTCAGGAGTAAAGATAAATCTAACAGAATCAAGCTCTAATGCAGACACGCTTAATGGCCTATTAGTTTTGATCGCTGGAGCGAGTCCAAGCGCAACAGAGCGTGGAATTAGCATTGGATCGGGATTTGATGATGATATCTACTTCGCATCAAGCTCTGCCACACTGAGAATCCAGAGTGGTGGTCAGCTCTCGATCACCGATGGCTTTACGGGTGGCGGTAACAGTCGAGATCTCCCACTCGCACGCCTCAAAGAGTACTTCTCAGATGCGAACTTCGGTGTCTGGGAGGCGGGCGGATTCATCAATATCGACGGATCGTACCGAATGGACAACTTTATCTCTCCGAGCTCGGCATCAGCCGATCTTACCGCGTATACCTCGAGAATCGGAGACAATAACGACTGGATTATCGACGAGGCGGCGACCGGCGCAGGAGGCACGAACACCCAGCAGGTGGGATGTCAGGTTGGTGTAGCGGGTGGTAATACTAATCTCACCTACGGAACCGGCGATCAGCTCAACGGAGTCATGTATATGAAGCTCGACTCAAACTCCGTCACCAATACGCCGAATACCTGGTGTATGGCATACTACGGAGAAGTTACTGGATCCAACGCCACCAGAAATGCCATTCTCAATGCGGCAAACAAGTTCATTATGTACTACAAAGTGCGTCCAGACTCCAACTACACCGCAACCAATACGCCGAGCAACAATAATCTCTTCTTCTGGCTCGGCGCAAATCAGCACACCCAGGGATACTTTGGTAAGTCTACCCTGACCTCAAATAATAATCTCATTGCGTTTACCAATCTTGATGGTACACAGACCCAGACCGGTACGAATGCAACCGCGGGTACGGTCTGGAACGGATGGGTGCAGAACGGTACTGCAGCGACCAATATCTCAACTGTTGCCTGTTCCGGAGCGAATATTAGCACCGCAACCAATGCATGGGCGCTGATGCGTATTGAGGCGCGAGCAACGAACGACGTCCACTTCTTTATTGATCCGGATGTCTCAAACGGCGTAGGATTAAGTGAGTGCGGAACCGGCATTACCTCGAACATCCCGACCGGCATGCTCCGCCCAGTAATCCAAGCTGCCCAGAATGGAGGTACGATATCGGTGACAAGAGGGCTGATTGTTGACCTCTTCGCGTATGTCCAGGACGATTTGAGAAATGGAACAGCTCAACAACAAGCACTTGCAAGCGATGTCGAAACCGCGAACACTGCCCAAGCAATTCCTGATATTGTCGGGAATGCGGATCTTGCAGAGAACTACTATGTCCCAGATGGTCAAGAGATCCACCCAGGTGAGATCGTGTCACTCGGCTCATCGGCCGGTCAGGTTGATAAATCTTCTCGACCGTACGATCGAAAGCTTCTCGGTGTTGTGTCCGAGGCTCCAGGTCTCCAGCTCGGCGTAGCAGCAGCAAACACCGTACCTGTTGCACTTTCCGGACGAGTACCGGTCAAGGTGAACGCAACAGGTGGAGCCATCAAGGTCGGAGACTCGATCACGCCTTCAACCATCGCGGGTGAAGGTATGAAGGCAACCGAAGCCGGAAAGATCCTGGGAACTGCGATGGAAGACTTTAATGGCACCGGTACCGGTACGATCATGGTCCACGTAAACGTAGGATACTATCTCGGCGAAGAACTTGGTTCAGAACAGAATGACCAGATCGGGTTCGGTCCGAGCGAGCTGGCTTCCAACTCTGCACGACTGAACAATGACCCAGTGGTTGCCGTTCGAAGCTATATCTACAAGGGTCTTACCGAGTTCTGGAACAAGGTAACGTTCAAGGCAGAGGCAGAGTTCTGGGCAGAGGTTGCATTCAAGGCAACGGTACGATTTGAGGGACAGGTTGAGTTTAACAAGGATACCGCAGGCTATGCCACGATCAAGAAGGGTGAGCGCTTTGTAGATGTCGCATTTGATCAGGCGTACCGATCCGAGCCAATTGTGAATGTGAGTATCAATGTACCGCAGGTTACAGACCAGATGTACCAGGAGCTGATCGCCTCAGGTGACTGTAATGCGACCGATGGGAAGAGTGCCTGTCAGGATAAGATTGCGAATCAGGTACTCGGTGAGGATCTCAAGGAGGGAATTACCGGAAAGAGCACGCAAGGATTCATGATCATGCTCAATAAGCCGGCACCGGTCGATATTACCTACTCATGGCAAGCAATTGCGGTCAAGAACGCCAAGACATCGGTAACGAAGACAACGCAGGAGTTGCTCAACGAAGCTACCGGTTCTGCAAGCCTCGGAGCAGGGCAGGTTGCAGGAGAAGCCACGCCAAGCGCAACGATCACGCCAACACCATCGAGTGAGCCAGAGCAGAGTCCGACGCCCACGCCAACTCTATAAGCACCGCGAGGTTATTTCTTTTTAAGGAAGAGTTCGTAGATCTGGAAGATATTACTTGTCGCGGGAGTATTCAGTTTGCTGTACTGAGCCGTAAAGGATCGCTCGATTTTGTCACATTTATGGGGAATTGCACGACAGTCGAAGGCATTCATCGTAAACACTCGATTACCGTGACGGAGCTGGTCCTTCACAAACTGAATCGCGGTATCATTCTCGAGGAAGAACTGATAGTAGACCGTTGGGTGACCGTTGAGATACGGAATTGATGTAATTGGATGAATTACAGCTGACCCCTTAGGGATTTTTGGAAGGAGCACGTGGTCGAGGTACGCATGTACGTAGATCGGACCCTGATCAACTGGGTTGAACATCGTTGGCATGTATACGACAAGATCGCGATAGTGCCAAAAATTATTGAGCAGGACCGCTCCGCTCATTCCAACACAGAGCATCGTAACTGCGAGGTATTTCCGAGACTTTTTAGCTGTGGTGGGGAGGAATGTTGCGATGAAGTTGCCGTAAAGAAGTAACAAAGGGGGAATGATGATAAGGTAATATCGCGCATAGGATCCTGAGTACTCTGACGTGATAAACAGTCCCGCATAATAGCACGAGTACAACACGAAGAACACCCCAATCCAGTAGAGGAGGAATCGATGCGAGTATTGTCGTGACGTAAACGCGATCCATAGTGCAGGAATCGTTATCACGAAGGGTACTTCATACCCCGTTATCACATACATGATGTTCGGAAGTAGATTGCGCGTTACGTACTTTATGCTGAACGCTTCAAGTGGTAATGAGTCTGCACAACACCACTTTGCGCCGATCACCGAGATTGATGCAAAGCCTCGAATGCAGATAAGCGGAACTAAGAGCACGAGAAACACGATATCAGGGGGTTGCACGGGCGGTTGAGATTCATTGCTGCGGAATGCGATGGTGAGCCAAACCATGAGCGGTAGAAGGATGAAGGATTCGATGCGCACACAGAGCAGAAGAAAGATTGCTACCGATGCCAAGACGCCACGATAGTGTGAAGGTCGGCGGAGATAGAAATGGAGATATACAAACGAGAGAACCGTAAAAAAGACAAAGTAGGGATCAAGCGCCATCGATGCCGACCAGTAGACAACGATCGGTAGGAAAAGCGCGAAAACAAATGTTACAAACGCTCCTGCATACGACCGAAAGAGTTGGAAACTCAAAATAGAGAGAAAGAGCGCAAGGAGAATCGAAATAATGCGCGATGTATTAAATAAATAGGCTTCGTGATATCCAAACAACTTGAGTACGATCCCGTGCAGCACGGGAATTGTGACACGCACGGCTTGATCGGGTTTGCCGACAACCGATTGATGGAGCGAGGCGACCTCCAGGCTCACGGCTTTGTTCAGTCGCGCGAAGCTAACCGAGTATCCGAGATAGCGGTCCTCGTCATAAAAAATGCGGTGTTGGTTCGGAACGAGACCAAAGCGAAGATATGTTGCACCGATGAGTGCAATAAGGCCAAGAACAAGGAATTTTTTAGGTGACTTCGCTAGATTCCGAACGAATGTCGGGATCAGCAGTGCCGACAGAATTACGAGGAGTGATAGAAATAGCGCAACTACCCAAGGAAAGAGCGTACCAAGTAACAGTTCCGCAAACATAGTTCTATTCTACGGTAATACCGAAGTCAGAAGCAATTTTTCTCGCTTTCTCTTTTTCGGTATGAGGAATCGTAAAGGTCAGGTAGCGTTCGAAGTAGTGTTGCGCCTTATCTTTATCTTGAAAACAACCGGCGTATACGATCGCAAGATCGAGTACCGCTTGAGAGAAGTTCGTTTCTGTCCGATCATCCAAGGCTCTCAGAAGGAACTGTTCTGACGCAATGCAGTTACCCATACTAGCCTGAAGTCTTCCCATTTCGGTAAACAGTCGGTAGTCCCACTGGTCTTGAGGTATTTCATACAAAAGCGCCACGGCCTTTTCTGGATGCTTTTGGATTCGATACAGTGAGGCGAGTTGACCACGGTAGAGCGTATTCTTCGGATACATTTTGAGCGCGTACTCGAGCTCGACCGTCCCTTCCGGAATAAACTTCGGATTGACGCCAAGATTGTTGGCGAGGGTAAGGTATCGGAGCTCATGCGTCTTTAAGAATGATGGAGCAACTTTATTTCGTCTCACAAATACAACTCCGTTCGTATCGATATAGATCAATGCCCAGTCTTTTGCGAGTTGGAGCTGTACCGACCGCGCAAAGTTCCCAGACTCTTTGGATGCAATAATGGTTCCAATATGTTTAGAGTCAAGCGTGGTTGTAAGTGTTTGTTTTGGGAATACTCCGCTCTGGAGCATTACATTGAGCGTCTCGGTTTCATCGAATACTTCATCGAGCAAATCGATATTCAGCTTCGCAGGAAGCATGTACTTCGCATAACCGGTGAGTTCAGAGGTTGTGAGGATGTTGCTCGGAAGACGATATCGCCCCACGAGCGCAACTTGTTCAGATGGGAGCGCTATGGAAAGAATCTTGAATGGGAAGATGATACAGTAGATAAGATAGGGAATGATACAAGCACAGAAGATACCAAGCCACAGAGGAGCGCGTCTGTAGTTTGAGATGAGATATTGGAGGAGAACGCCAGCCAGCACACCAACACCGTACAGAGTGAGGGGGATAAAGCGCACAAATGCATAGGAAAGAGCAAAGAGCGCCAATAGGGGGAGGAGGGAGCCGTATTGAGCAAGGAATCGAGATCGGTTCCGAACAATAAGTATGGTGCATCCTACGGTGACCAGAAGCATAACGGCGGCGAAGGTTGCGTAGGGGATTGTCGAAATGTTCTCGAGAAGAAAACTTTGATTTACCAAATTAAGTAGATTCGGTAGGCTCACAAATGCACGTTTGAGCGAAACGATTCCGATGAAGGTTGCAGTGCTTGTATACACCTTATACCCGTATGGATTCAGAAGGACAACCATCGCGGAGGCGAGGAATGTGGCGCCCTGTGAAAAGAGGAATCTACTTCGATAATAGGAGGCCTTCAGTGTGGTATAGATAAGGAACAGTGCCTGCAAGCCCAGAATGATGAAGGTGTAGCCACCGTACATATTCGCCCAGAGAACTGCGATAAATGGCAAGACCATGAAGTACCGAGTTTTTTTTATGTGAAGTGCCCGAAGATGTATTAAGACGCTGATCTGAAGTAGCGGTAGTATGAGGATGAGGGGATGGACCCGCCAGTATATCTGAGCAACAAACTGAATAACGGAAAAGATGAAAAATCGACTGGACCAATCGACCTGAAACTCACGAAACTGAAGCCAGAGGAGTCCGGTCGCGATTCCCCAGAGTGCGAGTAGGAGTACCGGACCATACACCGCCAGATTTGTCGAAACGAGGCCGAATAGAATGATATCTGATAGCCATGAGTGACTGATCCAGGCTAGGTTCAGATCCGCGGTTTTATAGCTCAGATCGTAATGAGACGGGATTGTCTGGAAAAGAGAAATATATTTCCCGACCGATAGGTGTGTGTAGGAATCGGCGAAGTACGGATGGGTACAGACAGTTTTGATAAAAAGCACTGTTGATAGAACCCACACTATGATAGCGAGCGTCTGAAGAATCTGTTTGAGTTTGTTACTCATTCTTGGTGTTAGCGACATACCGGTAGGTCATTTCTGCGAGCTGTTTCATGATCTTATAGGCCTCTTGTTCATTTGTTTGCGTCATAATACAGAGGAGAAACGGTCGCTGAGGAA
>CAZHVF010000029.1:0-7610 GCA_964535635.1 uncultured Gammaproteobacteria bacterium
GTGTCTTTATGCAAAAACTGAAGGCGAAGAACATTGGCCTTGACCGAAAAGTGCTGGCACAGATTGCAGCAGAGCATCCTACGGTTTTTCAGAAGATTGTCGACTCCGTAAAATAAGCGCCCGCTTCTTGATATAATTCTTCCATGGATATTACGTCAGTACGTGCTTCGTTTGATGAAGCTTTGGCGGCTTGCGACTCACTCAAACAGCTTGAGGAACTTGAAGTAGCCTATCTGGGAAGAAACGGAAAGGTGAATGCTCTTTTGCAGACCATAAAAACGGTTCCCAATGAAGAAAAAAAATCATTCGGCTCGAACGTCAACGCCCTTAAGCACCATATTATTACCGGTATCGAACAGAGACGAACGGCGCTGTTTCAAAAAGAAGACGCTCGATCAGCGATCGACGTTACACTCCCGGGAACACCCTATCCCACCGGGAGTCTCCATATCACGACGTATGCGAAAGAAGAGATTGGAGCCATCTTTGAACGACTTGGGTTTATTCAGGTATCCTACCCTGAGCTCGACTGGGAAGAGTTTGCGTTTGAAGCGTTGAACATGCCGGCCGACCACCCTGCACGAGACGATTTTGAGACCTTTTTTATCGATGCGAAACCACATAAAAAATATGGAAAGATGGTGATGACGCCACATACGTCGAATGGTCAAAATCGAGAGATGCTACGAATGAAGAGCACGCCACCGATTCGAATGATCAATCTTGGGAAATGTTACCGACCGAACTGGGATACATCTCATGTTCCGATGTTTCATCAATTTGAGGGAATGTGCATTGATAAACATATCAACATAACTCACTTAAAGGGTACGATTGACCACTTTGCAAAACAGTTTTTTGGTGAGTCTCGGACTACGCGACTGCGACCATTTCATTTCCAGTTCACAGAACCGTCATTCGAGGTGGACATTACTTGTGGTGTCTGTGATGGTACGGGCGTGGTACAAAAGCAACAGTGTCGAATGTGTAAATCAGGATGGCTCGAACTCGGCGGTTCAGGAATGATTCATCCGAACGTACTTCGGGCGGGTGGCATTGACCCGACGGTTTATTCAGGTTGGGCGTTTGGCTTCGGTGTTGAACGAGTGTACTCAATGAAGGAAGGTCTCAAGCTCGACGACCTCCGCGTTATCTACGGAGGGGACATTCGATTCTTAGAACAATTTTAAGAAGGAATATGAATATTAAAATTACGTACGAATGGTTGCTCGAATATCTCGATACCGATGCAGATCCCTATGAGATTCAGCGATATCTCTCATTGTGTGGACCTGGCGTAGAACGGGTGGATAAAGTTACAACAAAAAGTGGTGTTGTCGACTATGTATTCGATATCGAAGTGACCACAAATCGAGTCGACATGGCCTCTGTTTTTGGCATCGCGCAAGAAGCGCAAGCCATTCTCCCACGGTTCGGAAAAAAAGCCGTGTTGAAACAGAATCCATTGGAGGAGCTTCGATTTAAGTGGAAACATCAATTTAAGGGCGATCCACTGCCACTCACCGTTGAGGTAACAAATCCCACATTCGCTTCTCGACTGATCACCGTAGTGCTAACCAATGTCACTATCGGTAAATCACCAACAACAATCCGGGAGCGGCTGGAGCTTTGTGGAGAGCGCTCACTGAACAACGTCATCGACATCTCAAACTATCTTCGAATTGCGATTGGTCAGCCATGTCATATCTTCGACTACGATCAGATCAAGAATCATCGAATGGTTGTGCGTGAAAGCAAGAAGGGTGAAGTGATCGTCACCCTGGACAAAGAGTCCGTGATCCTTCCTGGAAAGGATATCGTGATCGCTGATGGAGCCGGGAATCTCATCGACCAACCTGGAATAATGGGGGGGTTCAACTCTTCGGTCCAACCTACAACTAAAAACATTGTCTTATTCGTCCCGGTGTTCAACGGTGCACTGGTGCGTCGTACCGCAATGCTTACCGGTAAACGAAGTAACGCCGTTGCATACTTCGAAAAACATATCGATGATGATCGAGCGGAGTCGGCCGCGGTCTATGGTTTATCGCTCCTCGCGGAATATGCAGGCGCACAGCAATCATCCGATATTCAGGACTATCGACCGATCAAGCCGACAAAAAAAACTATTGATGTCTTGCACAACTTCATCACCTCGAGAATTGGTGTCGAAATACCAGCGAAGGAATGTGTAACGATCCTTAACCATCTTGGCTTCCACACCACCTTCAACGAAAAAAAGAAACAGCTCCATTGCGGTATCCCTGAGTCTCGAATGCGGGACATTTCAATTCCAGAAGATATCGTCGAAGAGATAGCACGAATCTATGGATATCACAATCTCCCGAATGTAATCTCCCCGATGGTGCACATACCCCAGCCACCTGAGTTCCGCAAACTGTTTGAGATACAGAAAACACTAAAACTCCATCTCAAGCATCTCGGGCTTCATGAATCAATGAATTACTCGATGATCTCGAAACAGCTTATTGAACGAATGAATCTTTCCCTAGAACATCATCTCAAAGTTGCAAATGCGATCTCTGAGGAGGTGCGGTACATGAGAACCTCTCTTCTGCCCTCGCTGGTAGAGAACCTTCGATTGAATCAGGGAAAGAAAGATCTCCTCCGGTTCTTTGAAATCGCAAAAGTTTACTACCCGCAAGATGGAGATCTCCCAAAAGAAATATATAAAGTAGCTATCGCTACGAACACATCATTCGCCGATCTGAAAGGCGTCATTGAGTCACTCCTCCACGAGCTTCACATTACTGATTATCAACTTAAAAAAGCAAAAATCCATATATTTTCAACGGATGAAGTCGTTGACTTTGTGGTGAAGGATCGCGTTATCGGTTCTGTTGGAAAGCTGAGCACCGAACTCCAACACGCGAATGGGTTAAAGTCCGCTACTTATCTTGCAAGTTTCGATCTTCTGTCTCTTATTGAGTTCAGTTCTTCAACAGGGAAATACTCACCGGTAAATCAGTTTGCAACAATTAAGCTCGATCTTAATGTCTCAACCGATCATTCGTATCAGGAAATCGAACAACGAGCGCATCGATCGTCAAAGCTCCTGACACACCTTGAGTACTGTGGGACATATGGAGACCGGCACACGATTCGATTCTACTTCTCGTCTCGTGACAAGAATCTCACCGAGTCAGAAGCGCAACAGGAGCTCGCGCTGATTCAGACTGCACTCAGTAAATAACTAGTCGGTAACTATTCCCTCAACAAACCTTCAATTTCTGCCCAGGATTAAGTGCATCCGACGGGAGCTTGTTGAGCTGTATGATCTTCCGATAGAGCGTGCCATTTCCCAGGACTCGAGAGGCAATACCCCAGAGACTATCTCCTGGTTTGACGGTGTAGGAACATGAACTGAGTTTTTTAACTTTAGCTGTTGTGCCAAGTTTTGATGGTGTTCGCGCGCCTGCTGTTGAGTTGGAGAAAGTTGAGATAACTTGAGAGATGAGATCTTTGTAGAATAACCGCGAACCTGATCGGGCTGTTGTGAACCTGACTGAGTTACTCCAGCTTCCTGGCTTACAACCTCGACTCCCCCTCAGTTTGACAAAATAGGTTGTGTTCGGCTGCAGGTGAGTGATTTGGTACGCCAATACTCCTGAGGTATCAGAGTATGTAAGATCTGTTCCATACTCCTCACTCCCTTCGGTTCGTCCAAACGCAAGATAGTAGTTATAAATATCTGAAATCGGGGAGAAGTACACGGTGGCTGAAGTTCTGGAAGTGGTGACCTGAAACAGATCTGGAACTGAACTCAACTCACGTTCGTTACAGGTAGGGGTATCGGTTGTAGACCGCTCACCTTCAGGTCGAGGACCAGGAGGCCCTGAGGTTGGTGTTGGCGTTGGGGTTGGAGTATCCACCCAGTATGACCAGAGCTCATAATTATGCGCGTCATCGAATGCGTTTAACAGTAATTGCGTTGAACTGAGGACCTGTTGAGAACGGTCTTCGGTTCCTTCAATACTTGCGATGGGGACGGAAGAAAGGGGTATCGTACCACTCGCCGTACCGTCGGTTTTCCAAAGCAGTCTATTAAAGTTGGTTGAGTCATACACGCTAAAAAGAAGATTTCCGCCTACCTCCCCAATAAGGTATATTGTCGTATCTGCGCCAGCATAGTTACTCGCAATGTCCTTAACCAACTGCGTTCCCTCGGTTGTACCATCGGTCGACCAGAGTTGGTCATAGTCGGTGGAGGAACCATCATTTGCCCCAAAGAACAACTTACCATCATACTCAACTGCTTCACTCATGCTTGGGTTCGAACTGCCAGGTCCGGAATTAATATCTTTGATTAACTGAGTTCCATCTGTAGTACCGTCTGTGACCCAGAGCTCAGATCCATGTGTATCATCGTTTGCAGCAAAGTATGCTTTCCCTTTGTATGACTTAAAATCCGAAATTGAGGAAAGTGAGTTCTCTCTAAAGTTTATGTCTTTAATCACATGGGTGTTCTCCGAGGTACCATCGCTATACCATGGCTCATCTCCATGACCTTCTTCAGATGCCGCAAACACAATCCCGCTGGTTACAGTGGAGGGTTGAACGGTCCAGTCGACTGTATATAGACCGTAATTCCCGATACGAATCGTCCCATCGGGAGAGCCATCAGTTTTCCACAGCGTGGTAGCACTACCTTCATCTAAACCGAAGAAATAGAGGATATCGTTAAACTCAACGAAGTGCGGACCAATATTCAGATCGATGCCGGAGTGATCGATCCCTGTATAGATATCCTTAACGAGGGTCGTTCCCGACTCGGTTCCATCCGTCCTCCAAAGCTCATATCCAACTCCACTACCATCATTTGCTGCGAAAAGAATGACCCCGTTCAGATCATAAAACCAGCCGAGATTGCTTGACTCTGCGCCGGGTAAGATGTCTTTTACCAGTACTGTTCCTGCTTCGGTACCATCCGACTTCCAGAGTTCCCTCCCATGAGAAGCGTCTGTCGCAGAAAAATACAATGTACTCCCACTGACGATCATATTCGACGGTGATGAATCACCTGATCCCAAATTAATATCTTTGATCTGAGTGGTACCCGCCTCGGTGCCATCTGATACCCAGAGCTCCTGACCATGGATTCCATCGTCAGCTGTGAAATAGAGTTTTCCGTTCATCCGAGTAAACTGACTCGATAACCATGCGCCATATCCTAGTGGAACAGAAGAACCTGTTCCCGGATTGATGTCCTTGACGAGTTGAAAGTGTTCACTTGAGGAAAGGTGCGGATTAATTGGCGTTGGTGTCGGTGTTGGGGTTGGCGTCGGTGTTGGGGTTGGCGTCGGTGTTGGATCTGGTCCCTCGTAGGCGAAGGAAAGAGAGTTAAATCCTCCTGACTTTTGGTACGCGATGTACCCTTCGCCTCCTGAACTTACCTCGAACCCCTGGTATCCACCGGTGTTAGCCGATGCATCAACGATCTGCACAGATGCTGAACTACAGGTTACATCAGCGCAACTCCCATAGCGTAGGTCATATCCCGGAGTACTTTGATAGGATATCCTTGGAATATCGTCGCTTCGAAGACGAAGGATGAGGATATTCCCCGCATTCCCTAACGCCGAGATGGTTGTTATGGTTGGTGTGGAGCAGCTATCATTCCCGCAGACTGCAAGCTTGATATTTGGATATGAATGGTACGCTACTCTCACGAAACCATCAGAACCTATTTGAAGCGAGTTAAACTCGATCCCATTATCGATATCGCCGGTGTCAAGTATGTTTGTGTTACGTGTCGAACAGGATGCATTCGTGCACTGTACATAGCGAAGTGTCGCATCGTCCCAGTTGGTGTATGCAATTCGTGCATATCCATCCACTCCGAGTTGTATGGTGGAGTTATCCGCGTACTCAGGACCATCGATGTTCGTAACTACCGTTGTAGTGCAGTCTGCATTGGTACACTGCACGAATCGAACGTCACCCTCGGAAGCATCTAGCTCAACGTCATATGTTGTGGAATAAGTAATTCGAGGAAAGTTGTCATTGCCCATCACAATCGAGGCGTTACCAAAATAGTGTTGACCGGTTGTAAGGTCGACCGATGTATGTGAAGTACAGGTATCATTTTGGCAGATCAGCATCTTAAGAACAAACACATCGACATACAGTATCCGAGAGTACCCATCCGGTCCCTGCACGATTGCGTATGGTGCATATCCGGCAAACCCGAGATTGTTTCGAGTAGACGTCGAGCAATGCGCGTCATTACATTTCAAATACTCAAGTGATCCACCGGATGAATCTTGATAAATAATTCGAGCAAAACCACTGCCGTCCAGGGTCATAGTGGTCGATGTCCCCACATCTCGGTCAGCGGGGCTGTAGAGACTGGATGTTGTCCACGTTGATGCATACGCAGTCTGCGGTTGGAGTATGAAATATACCATCACAAACAAAGACGTAAGAACAAGATCGAAAAATTTCCTCATACAGGTGGCGCATTTATTGTAGCTCTTGGGGCGCTCCTACGTCAAGATGACGGAGCCTAACTATTATGTAGCCAGGTGACTAGGGGGTTGGGGTCGGTGATGGTGTCGGGGTAGTTGTCGGGCCTTCGTTCCACGGTTTATTCACGCCAATCTTCACCGTCGCTTCACCTTGTTTATCTTTTTCATTCTTCACCACAACCTTAATCTCATAGGTACCGTCGGTGAGATTAATCGTCTCGTCGATGTCACTTCGGTCTCCATCGAGATTCTTTTTTTCTTCGCCATTTGCGTAAATCTTCACATTCTTGATTTTTACACCGGAAGAAAAAACTGCCTTGACCTGTACATTATTACCGGTCGTGCTTTCATTGGAGGGATTTTTCATACTCACCCCAACACTGTCTGCATTTGAGTCTGAAGTATCCGTTGGATACTTAAACTTATCATTGCCTTTATCGGCCTGCTCTCGAACCCACGCATCGATGCCCTCCTGCCAGCGATTTTTTCCGTCTCCGGAGACCGGGTCATTCTCGGTAATAACAATAAAATCTTTCTCATCATAGTTTCCATTACGAATCTCGACATCGTTTGCAAGTTTGCCATTCGACTTGGAAATTTTGAGCTTTTTATAGAACGGTGACGCATCCTTTGGCTCAGAGCCTTCAATAAAGTACTCTGATCGAGTAGGGAAGCCGTCCTTCGGGAGTCCACCGAGGTATGCATCAACGATGAGCGCTTTAATTCCGGATGGTTCTTTCATGATACCGTCTTTGTATTTGAATTTTTTATCGGTAAGGAGTTTTTGCATGATGTTATGCCAGATGGGCGAAGCACCGGTGATACCCGAAGCAATGCGTTGGTTCATCGGCGAGTTGTCATTATTCCCAACCCACACCCCCACCGTAACATCGTTTGTGTACCCGATGGTCCAGTTATCTCTCTTGTCATTTGTGGTACCGGTCTTCACCGCAACGGTTTTTCCTGCGACATTGAGAAATGAACTTGGACCGAATGCATCGGTACGAGCAACATTGTCGGACAGAATATGTGAGATGAGGAACGACGCTTGTTGTGTTACGACCTGCTGTGACGAGTTTCGTTTCGGTTTATAGACTGTAAACCCACGATGATCCTTTACTT
>CAZHVF010000030.1:0-7526 GCA_964535635.1 uncultured Gammaproteobacteria bacterium
CTCCGGCACCTTCCCAACAATCGATTTTGCTTCTGATCCAAAAAACACATATTCATTCGTGCGAAGATTACGCGCCGTTATCATAGGCTCGTCAAGATTAATGCCTTTATCTCGAATGCCAATTCGCATCTGAACGGTACCAAGATCGATAGCCACATTCATTGAGCTGAGAAGAGGAACGCGCACTTTTTGAATTTTTTGTATAAAATGCATTATGCTTCGAAAAATTGGTCGATTCATTTATTATAACCTGTTTTTCCTGACTCCTTTACTGGTTCTCTCAACCACCTCAGAGTTGTTTGAGCTGAATAAAATGAATATGATCTATGCCTCGGCGGTAACCATCTTCTGCATCATTGCATTCTCGATGATCCGAGCAAAAAAAATTCTCATCCCCCGACTTCCGTTTCAGATCCCATTTATTACACTACTCTCGATTACCTTCCTCTCATTTCTTTTTTCGATCGATCGACATATGTCGTGGTTCGGGTACTATGGACGGTTTAACGGGGGAGTTCTTTCACTGGTCGCGTATGGTGTACTCATGTATGGAATCGGTTATTTTTTTACCGCTCGAGATCTGCGCGCTATCCTTTCAACCATGCTCCTCTCGTCTACGGTAGTGATGGTCTGGGGACTCTCTGGCTTCTTTGGTCACGATTTTTCATGCTTGGTATTCACGGGGCAGTTTAATAACAGTTGTTGGACCGATCAGTTCCGTCCTGCCGAGCGAATGTTTTCTACGTTGGGTCAGCCAAACTGGCTCGGTGCATACCTCGCAGTCCATTTCTTTATCGGCGTGCATGGAATTCTTTCTGAGCGATGGAAACGATGGTATATCGGATATGGGTATCTGGCATTGGTTGTTGTAAGTCTCCTCGCTACTAAGTCCCGTTCGGCACTTCTGTCAGTTGGTGTCGGACTTATCGTTTTTGGATTCGGGCTGTATAAGATCAAGATGATTGCCATTCTCCGATCGCAAACGAAGTATATATTGGTATTTGTCGCACTCTGTCTTGTAGCGATGGTAACGGTAAAGACAGGATTTGAACGTGTTGATTCCCTCATCACACCAACTCGACCTTCTTCCCCCACGCATTCTCCAGTGACCACTCCCCGTCCATTATCCTCCGAGGTGACCGAGTCGCTCGATATTCGCAAGATTGTTTGGACGGGTGCAATTGATCTTATGAAACGCTATCCAGTCCTTGGAACCGGTCCAGAGACCTTTGCAATTGGATACACCTTTACTCGTCCGATTGCGCATAATCTCACCTCTGAATGGGACTATATTTACAACAAAGCGCATAATGAATATCTTAACCTTGGCGCAACGACAGGAATCATCGGGCTACTCGTGTACGGTGCATATTTGCTATCTGTTCTATGGTATCTCTGTTCTACATTACAGGATGATTCACAACAAACTCAACTTTTAGCAACGTCATTTCTTGCCGCGTTCGTCACTATTCTTACGACAAACTTTTTTGGCTTCTCAACCTCGGTGATTCAACTGTATTTCTTTCTTCTTCCGATGATTCTGCTGGTCTCGACCAATCGTGGGACTATCGATCTCCTGAGTCGAGCTCGCAGCTCGTCGATTGTGCCGATTCAAAAACTACAGATCGCCTTTGTTGTTATATTATTTCTCTTCTGCCAGTCATGGCTCTTCATGTTCTTTATCGCAGATATGCAGTACGCACAGGCGCTGGTGTACGAGGCGAATGACGATATTGTTACGGCATATCAACATCTGCATACTGCAGAGTCTCTCCATCATGAACCGTTGTATCTTGATAAGCTCTCCAACTACGAAGCGAACCTCGCACTCATTGCCGCATCGCAAGGAAAGAACGATATCGCAGACCGATCGCTTCATCAGTCGCAGCTCCATGGTATCGCGGTATTAAAGTCATCTCCATACAACGTGCAGTTCTGGAAGACAAATACAAAGAATAATCTTATCTACTATCAACTTACCTCTGACCAGCAGTATCTCTTCGATGGTCTGAAGTCCATTCAGACAGCGATGTCTATCGCGCCAACCGATCCTAAACTTCCCTACTCTGAGGCGGTCTATTACTCGGTCCTTGCAGGAGAATTAAAAAAAGCCGGTGAACATGACCGGTATCTCGCGCTTGCTCAGAAGAGCGTTACGAAGGCGCTTACATTAAAGCCAAACTATACTGCGGCAGCTGAACTGAGAGCGAAGCTCGCTAAGGAGTAACGTTCGAACTGGAAACACCATACTTACAGGTGCCTCCACAGGTTCCGGCGTAACCACTTTGATTCACTCCTGTTCCAGTATCGTCGGTGCGCTCGAGCGTAGCATAGAGCTGATATGACTGAGAGGTTCCACCCGTATTCCCCCGAACATAGTAATATACATTACTCCCCCCCGAAGGATCAGATGGAACTACTCGGAGATAACAGTTGGCTGTTGAGGCACAGAGGTCCGCCGAGGTAATGGTAGCTGGGTAGACCGAGTTATCGCTGTAGTATGACTCTAATGCTTTCTGAATAGTGCCGAGATCGCTCTTTCTCCGTGCATCACGGCTCCGTTCGATCGTTGCGGTAAAGTTGCTCATTCCGATGATCGAGAGTATGCCTAGAATCGCAGTAACCACAATCACTTCAATCAAAGAAAAACCTGATCTCATATCTTTACAGTACAAAAAAAACCGGCTTTGTTCAAGCCGGTTTTTTAAACTATGTAATAGTTTGATTGTCAGAATGCACAGTAATTACACGTTGTGCTTGCATTTGTGCAGTTAACCGATGTGCCAAGCGTGGCACACGTTGCGTCGGTATAAACTCCGTTCATACCCGCTGCAGTTGGGTACTGAGTCTTCGTGTTCTTGGAGTTTGGGATATAGGAGATCGTGAACGATGCTCCTCCCGCTGCAAGGTTAAACGAAATCAATGAATCCGGCGTCAGCGCAGACTTTAATTCTCCAGAGGCCTGAAGTTCTGCTAGAACCGCTGCTCCGCAGGTTCCGGCTGTGGCAAACTTTGTTTGACTTGCCGCATTCGTACAAGGAGCACGGTATGCAGCACAGTTTGCACTCGTGCACCATGGATAATAGAGTTTCGCTGCGTAGTATCTATTAATCGCATCCTTGATCTCACCACTTGTCGTGACAAGCTTCGTATCATTTGCTCGATTAACTTGTTCTACTGGATCGAGTCCGATAAGAACAGCGACTGCGAGAATGCCGACGATCGCGATAACGATTAACAGCTCCACAAGAGTGAACCCTTTTTGAAAAAGCTTTCTCATATATATGTAATAATAATGTCCCCTACTTCTGAACTTAGTAATACATTCACTGTAATAGTTTCTGAATCTGATGTCAAGATCTACAGCGTATGATATAATAATCAAATGGCTCCACTACCAAAACGAAAACATTCAAAGGCTCGAAAAGGTCGCCGCATGATTGTAAAGTCAGTTCAGCTGAATAAGCTGGTTGTGTGTGATAACTGCAATAAACCAAAGTTGCCACATCGACTTTGCAAATACTGTGGTAAATAATCCGCATATTGAGGTCATCACCGAATGACACACCTCTATGGATAGTCGACACGAGAAACGACGAGAACTCCTCCAGAAGTTGTTTGTTCTTGGATTTGACCAAACGGCGGTTGATCCCGAAGTGTCTCCTATCCAGGAACACCTTTCAACGCTCGACTCGCTCATTCGGAAGTTTGCCCCACGATATCCACTCGAGACTATTGCACGAGTTGATCTGGCAATTCTTCGACTTGCATTGTATGAACTGCGCATTGAAAAGAAGAATCCAGATAAGGTGATAATCGACGAGGCAGTAACCCTGGCGCGAGAATTTGGGAATGAGAAGTCATACGCGTTTGTAAACGGAGTTCTTGGATCGGTGCTCAATGAGAAAGTTCAATAATTTGCCACTCAGTACAACTATGATTAATTTTGGAACACTTGAAAAGCAGATCGGCGTTGTCTTTAAGAATAAGAAACTGTTAGAGAACGCATTTATCCACCGCTCCTATCTTAATGAGCACAAATCTCGATCTCTTGTCTCGAACGAAAAGCTTGAGTTTCTCGGCGACAGTGTTCTTTCGCTCATTACCTCAATGTATCTTTACTCACGGTACCCCTCACTTCAAGAGGGTGATTACACCGAAATTAAGTCATCGATCGTAAAGACCGGCAGTCTTGCAGATGCCGCACGCACGCTTCAGCTCGGCACCTATCTGTTTCTTTCAAAAGGTGAAGAGGCAGGAAAAGGGCGTGAAAATACCAATATCCTCGCAGACTGTTTTGAGGCGCTCATCGCTTCTATCTTCATCGATAAGGGATTTGATGTTGCATACGATTTTGTCCTTAAGCATCTCTTCGGAAATCATCTCGATCAAATTGTCGAAACGAAACAGTACCTATCAGCGAAGAGTATTCTTCAGGAGAAGGTGCAGGCACGCTATAAACAAACGCCCGATTACCGCACTGTACGAGAAGATGGACCAGAACATAATCGCACCTTTACCGTTTCGGTATTCGTAAAAAATAAAGAGGTCGGCATCGGAACAGGAAAATCAAAAAAAGAGGCGGAAGAGCACGCGGCGAAACAGGCGCTAGCAACGCTCAAAATCTAACCCTTTCCCATATTTTGTGATATAATAATCGTATGGCAGCAACAGTTCGACTCATGAGACTTGGAAAAAAAGGTCATGCAACCTACCGAATTGTCGTGGTTGATAAACGAAAACCACGAACCAGTTCTTACATCGAAGCAATCGGGACGTATAACCCACATGAAACCAAAGTCCCTGCCGTGCAGATCAAAAAAGAGAAGCTCGCTTATTGGCAAGGAAAGGGTGCACAGCTGTCAGAAGGATTCGCAAAACTTCTCAAGGGTAAAGATCGCATCAACTTCATCTAACTTCACTGATCTCCTCGCGTTCACTGGAACGGATTTTGTTTGGTAGCATATGAATCTACCGGAGCGGGTTGGTTTGTAGATTGTGTATCGATGAGCGAAAACTTAACTTTTTCTCTCAGGTCATTGAGCTCTTGAATTGATGACTGAAAATCCAGCTGTTCATTTGCATCAATGGTCGGTTTTTCATTATAAAAATTAAGACTGAGTCCTACCTCCCCTGCACGGAGTGGATCGATTCCAATTCGCTCTGCGGTTATGAGTCGCCCTCCACCGAAGTTATACTGTCGAAGCAGTGATAGAAATGCGTCGGTATTCCCTTGGCCCGAGACGGTGAGAGATAGTTTTTTATCACTCGATTTGCTTAAATTCACTACATAGTTATTGATCGAGAACCCCGATGATTGTGATAGCTTCTCAAGCGAGTAGATCATGGAGAAGTAATCCTCTGAGTCCGGAATCAGTGAGGTGATCAATGCGAGGTCTTGATCAATGTCCTGGCTATTCTCACTCACGAGCGATTCAAGGATTCGCTTACGAGTTACGAGGCGCTGTAGTTCGCGATTCTCCGTATTGAGTGCGCCAGTGCTCCGATTAATATGTGCGATGAAGTATGGTACAAGAAACCCTGACACCATCATCAACATAAAAAATATCGCAAAATAAACTGCATTTTGTCGAACTAAAAACTGTATGTATGGTCTTCTTGTTTTACTCATTGATCACCTTAAAAATACCTTTAAATGAAAGTTCGTATCTCGAACCTTCGGTTTCTTTCGTACCTTTTCCAATAAAGTCAACGAGATCGAGCGACTCGAAATTTTGTTTAAACTCATCCGATTCGATAAACTGAAATGATCGACTCATTTCATCAAAGCTATTAAATGCTAATTTAAACTGCATCGAGCGAGATTTATCGATGGTGAAGTCTTTGAGTGTGGCGCTTTGGCTACTTTGCTGGAGGGTTGAAACAAGGAGTTCGTAGTACGGAATAAACCGAGCATCATCTTTCATATATCCATGATAGGCGTTGAGTTTTTTCGAGAGCCGAATGAGCTTCACTTCATCGGTTTTATAGCTTGCGAGTTGATTCAGAATGCTTTTCTTTTGATCCCGTGCCGATGCGAGTTGAAAAGACTGTACGATGAGAAAGATGCCAAGACCTCCGACAATGAGGAAGAGAATAACACTGTAGACCAGAAGAAATGATCGAAATAATCCAAAATATCCCTCAATCTTGTAATAATCCTGTTTGCTAGAAAGAAGATTGATGCGAGTTTTTTTCATGTTGGTGTTAAACCAGACTACAACACCTGTGTGGTAGGATCATCCCGACACTACACGAGATTTCCTCCAACCGTTGTAATAAAGTATGGCAGTTGATTTTTAAAAAAGTCGACCATGTTGTTTCTTTCAAAGTACGGATAGATATCGAGCGTAGTAACCGGAATACCAAATGCTTTTGAGAGTAGTTTATCGATCTCGAAAAATCGTAATGAGTCCTGCATGGTGAAACCGCCGACGAGCGTCAGTCCGTAGGTGCTATTCATAACATTGATCGCTTTCTGGATTTCGGTGAGGAAGTCTTTCATCGCGGGTGCAAGTACCGTATCGAGCGCATAACTTGCATTTTTTGATATACCCACCGTCTTTAATAACTCATCCGCCTTACTCGCTGGTACATTCAGATTAACCTGAATCTCTTTGAGGAAGAGTGATGTTCCAATGTTAAAGACGTGATTGTAATTTAGAATACCGGTCGACTGGTCGAAACAGTAGACCGTTGTCGAGTTATTCCCCATATTGATCAGTACTACCGCGGGCTTCCCGGATGTTGTGGTGCTCTTCCGAAAAAGTTGCGTGCTCACGCGGGCGATCGCACTGATCTCGGTCTCTATTGCTTCCGGTATCAGACCAATCTGTTCAATCAGAACTTCAACTCGCTGAATAAGTTTTTTTGGTGCGGCCGATATCAGTGCAAGGAGCTTATTTTCTTTCTGATTTTCGTGCACAACTTCAATATCAATATTTGTCTCGTCAAGGGGCATTGGAATGAACTGGTCTGCTTGATACTTGATCGCAGACAAGAGCTCCTTTTCGTTCAGTTTTGGCATCTCCACAAACCGGCTAAAGGTGTGTGCATCTGGGAGAATAATGTGCGCTGCCCTCTTTTTGATATGCAACTGTTCAACGACCTTCTTAATGCCGTCACCGAGTTTCTGAATAGAAGTTTCGGTGTCGCTCTTGAAGAATAGATCATCGGTTGCCACCATTCCCAACGCATCTGCAACAAACTTATTTCCCGAAACGTGAATGTCTCCGACCTTCGTGTAGGTTTCGCCAATGTCGACCACGAAAAAATCTTTCGCCATACTTAAAAGTATCAAATTATATGATCGATCGTCAACAACAGAGATCAGTGTGCACGAAGTGTGATCGCGGTCTGATATGTTAGGGAGACGTTGTTGACAGGCTCAGTAAGGGTGTAGGTGATGGTGAGAACAGGGTTCGAAAAATCAGTCGTTCGCGAACACCCGATCGAGAGCGCGCTCACGGACACCGCAGTGGTGGTAAGTTGCGTGGTTGCTGCTCCGGTTGATTCATACTGCAGTA
>CAZHVF010000031.1:0-2479 GCA_964535635.1 uncultured Gammaproteobacteria bacterium
TCCCATCAGATTGCTCTATATTTATAACTCCTTCAACTTCAAAAAGATAGGAAGGGAAATCTTTTTTATTTCCTGTGACAAGTAAGGCTAACTTGTATTGAAACATCAGACGTGCTGCTAAGAATAAATCAACAAAACTATACTTTATCGTTCCTCTCCCACTGTCTTGATGAGCGTATATTTTTGAAAGTAATAGAGCATTGTCTTGTAATTTCACGAAGATTTCTGGATGCAAGTTAGCTGGAACAAAAATATCTTTCTCTATGAAGGCTTTCTTCAAGTTTGTTTGAGCTGGAAGAAAAACGCTCCTCAGAAACTCAAACTTTATCAAAGGGTCAACAACTAAAGGATTGCTCCTAAAAATATTAAGCACTTCTTTGAGAACTTCTTCGTCGTGGAATAGCTCACTTAAGAAATCGTTGTCAAAGAATAGGTGTTTATTCTCAATAACGGAAGATGTATTACTACTTGCGAGGATTTTCATCTTTTCTTTCTAATCCTTCCAGTATCTTTTTGTTTTCTTTGATGATTTTAACCATCTCTGAAACAGTTCCACTGCTAAGGTTGTCTACTTTCTTGATTTTTGTGTTTGCAGCATCATCACTGTAATGGGGTTTTATATTCGGGAATAAGTCGGCCATGTTGATATTATACAGAAATACTTATTTACTTTTCTGGCTAACAACCTTATCAATAACATTGATACACAGACTCGATATCAGCTACTCTTTGAAGCCAAATATTGCAACGACATTGGAGTAGTTAATCACGATGCATAAGTGCGTGAAATCACGATCTAAGTTTGCTTTATGTAAAGGTGATTTTATCCACCCCTGAAGTACCTCTCCTGCGCTAGTAAACCCAGTTGCTAAATTCTCGCCAATCCCCGTAAATTGGGCTGCGTGGAGGAATTTGTTGGATAATTCTTGGAATCCTTCATGGCTAAAATTTGAATCGATTTGGTGAACTCTAATAGCAGCAAAATCGCAGAGTATACTCGATCTCTCAAAAGTCCTGAGTCCGTGTCCTCGTCTGTATTCTTGCACAAGCTTAAAGAGCTTCTCTTGGTTAATATCATTAGTTACCGAACGCTTCGCAAAAAGCAAAGAGTAACCCCAATAAAATAGAAAAAAGATGAGTGATATATACAACAAAATTAGTAATACGCGCATACTTTGAACGTTGATATAGTTCCTTAACGCGAACATTGTAACAAATAATTTATGTCGCTGACCTAATCCAGATTCTAAAAACTTGCGTCACGGAGGTGATAAGTATAGACAGATCGAAAAGAACAAAACTGATCAAAATCCGGAACGGAGTTGAGAAGAACGGAATTTTCTATTCTATAGAGTTATTTATAATAAAGAAGATTAAATAGAAGTGCTCCCCCGCGTGGACTCGAACCACGAACCTTGAAGTTAACAGCTTCCTGCTCTGCCAATTGAGCTACAGGGGAATATACCTATTTTATCACAGAGCCTCGGGTTGGCGTTTGTAAGATTATTTCGGTTGAATAATCTTGAGGGCGACGAAGATCTCGAGTAAACTCAACGGAACCGCGACCATCAAGAGTCCGATCGGCAGTACCTGCAGGTTATATGCCGTAATCCACATCATCACAAATGCCGTGACCCAGCCAAGCGCTGTTGATTCCCGCATTGAGAACTTCTCCCGAAGTTGAGAAAGAACCCATGCAAAAAGCATACTCCACACAACCCACAGAAAACCATTCAACGGCTTCGTTTCGAAGGTGAGGTTAAGCGCGCGATAGTGATCGATCCAGAAGTACTTCAGCAGAACTTCGTTTCGGACAAACTCCGAAATCGTGATCCATACTCCTGCGAGCAATATATGTTTTGCAGACTGCATAGTTATGACAAGAGCACACCGCCGTCCACGACGACCTGCGTACCGGTCATATACGATGACATCTCGGACGCCAGAAAGAGCGCGACCTTGCCGATGTCATCCGGCACACCCATTCGGTGCATCGGGATCTTTGCCATAAACATTTCCATGACCTTCGCCATGTCGACACCTGCCTGTGCCGGGCCCTGCATCTTTGCAACACCGGGTGTCGCGATTCCACCGGGAGCAATTGCATTCACCCAGATCTTATGGGGAGCAAGTTCGAGTGCGGTATTTTTGGTGAATCCCCACAGTCCGTGCTTGGAAGCATCATAATGCGCGAGTCCTACCATCGAAGGATGAAGTGCATCGATCGAGGTGACGTTTATAATTTTTCCTCCGTTACCCTGCTTAATCATCTGTTCAGACGCATGCTTCGTGGTATGAAATACTCCTTTCAAATTAATATCGATCACTTTCTGAAAGTCGTCAGCAGTCATCTTCATCACCGGAATGTTAGGGAAGATTCCGGCATTGTTCACCAGAATATCGACCGATCCAAACTGGGCAACTGCTTTCTCAACCATCGCGATAACATCGCTCTCGACCGATACATCGGTCTTAACGG
>CAZHVF010000031.1:2579-7382 GCA_964535635.1 uncultured Gammaproteobacteria bacterium
GCTTTCTCAACCATCGCGATAACATCGCTCTCGACCGATACATCGGTCTTAACGGCGATTGCTTTCCAACCTTTCGCAACAAGATCGTCGGCTGCTTTCTTTCCTTCATCCTCGGTGCGATTTGCAATCACAACATTGGCGCCCGCTTCGGCGAGTCGGTATGCGATCCCAAATCCGATGCCAAGCGCTCCGCCGGTCACGATCGCGGTCTTGCCCTGAAGGTTCATAACGGTTTGTAGTGGTGTTGGTGTTTGTTGTTCCATATATATTCAGTATACAACTATTGCGGTTGCTCTACAAAAATGATCTCGGTCTGCCATGGAAGCAACTCGAGATACATTCCTCCCTCTCGCTCCTGATCTGGATTAAAGATTGTTTGATTATTGGTGAGATCATAGACAAGAGCATTACTTTCCGGTCGGATCGCGGGCAGTTTGCAACTACTGGTTGTCTGACCAAAGTTCACACATACATACCCTTCGATTGTTCTTCCCTGATGTCGGTACCGCACCTTCATCGATACAATCGATGGACTATCATCCTGCAGTTCGGCGAGACTCCAGTCTCCTTTCTGAAACAGCTTCGACCGCTTAAGTGTGATGAGCCGATCATAGAACTCCCGAATCTGATCGATTCCCTGCTCCTCCGGAAATCGACCAATCTGCATTGGTGGACGGATGCGATTGCCACGCGCCTGTCCTTGGTTGAGGAGGAATAACGAGTTTGGAATCAAACCGGCAAGTACCGCGGCTGCCTTTGAGGGACCGACACCAAAGACTTCAATGGCTCGACGTTCATCGTGGTTTTCGGTAAAGAGCACATCTTTGTAATGTCGTCCCCAATTCTCGTACGCCATCATCATGTGACGAATGTGGTCGCGAAGATTATTTCCTCCATCGGCGCGCAGTGGTGATGCCTGCCCACTCGCAATCTTCTGGAGATGGTCGTAAAAATCTTTTGCGTAGATGTAGTCAAACTGCTGTCCGAGATACTCTTTGTCCCAGTAGGCTTCTGCGATAAATGAGAATTCCTGACCGCGCACTTTTGCGTCCCTCTTCAGCTCTGGGATCGCCTCTTCCCAGAACGGATGCTGGTGGAGAAACGCTCGCTCCGCATCGCTCAGGAGATATCCCCAGGTCCGCTGAAAGGTATCGGGATTGACGAGCATCGCCATATCGCACCGCACCCCGTCTGCATGCTGAGCGAGATTTTTGAGCACCGTCTTCATCTCGCGCTGCAGATCCGGTCGAGCGTAGTTGAGTTGAAGGGTATCCGACCATTCTGGAAAGTGCGGATCTTTGCCGTGCGCAAGATATCGCACGACACCATCCTCTCCTTCGACCGGTACATAGAGTCCGGGATTCTCGCGATACCGCCACTCAGGCGCATGCATGTAGTACTCAGGATGCTCCGTCACCCATGGATGGTCGACTGCGGTGTGGTTAGGGACAAAGTCGAGTATGACCTTCTTACCGTTACGGTGAAGCTCATCCCGTACCGCATCCCACTCCTCCCAGTCTCGCGCAATGAGCGGATTCGGAGAATAGTCTGGAATCGCAAACGGCGAAGCCTGCACCTCTTCAGCAGGAAGGGACGGAATCGCATAGCGATACTCATGGGCGTACTGCGCACAGTGTTGTTGACTGAATGGACTGGGAGCATAGACCCCCATAAACCAGATGTAGTCGCTCTGACGGTACAACTTCTCCCACACTTCATTTGGAACATCTGCGATGGTCTTACGGTTTGGATCGTTTGGATCCTGATCGCCGAAGATATCCTGCAACCACAGGCGCGTATTAATAAGCTGTAGTCCTTCCTGATGATACATTGTCTCGCTTGGCTGGAGGGCTTCACGTATGCGCTTCACGAATACAGGTTGTCGGGAGTCCTCGATCCGAGGTGTAGATGGTACCCGCCTTCGGCGTTCAGATTCTCGCTCGTGAAATGACGACATGATGACAAGTATTGTAATTCTAAATAGCGAATATCGTATACTATTTTTATGGCTCGCAAAACTTCGCATTTTTCTCTGCTCCATCTCATTGGCGCAGTTGCACTGTGTCAACTTTCTGGCATCATCGGTTCGATCTTTACGGTAAGCGCGATCACAGAGTGGTACGCATTTCTCAATAAGCCATTCTTTAGTCCGCCCAACTGGGTCTTTGGTCCGGTCTGGACAACGCTCTATACCCTCATGGGCATCTCGCTCTACCTTGTCTGGCAACAGAGAAAAGGTGTCTCGATCTGGTTCTGGATCCAGCTTGTTCTGAATACCCTTTGGTCGATCTCGTTCTTCGCGCTCAAGAGTCCAACACTCGCATTTATCAATGTGATCGTACTTTGGCTTTCGATTTTCTTGACCATCAAACAGTTCTACCGCGTGCAGAAAGTTGCGGGACTTCTGCTGATTCCGTATCTACTTTGGGTAACCTTCGCAACACTTCTGAACGCTGCAATCGCGGTCCTCAACTAAGATCTCGCTCCCACGGGAGCTCGCCAACTCTCCCGATATGCCCATTCCGAGCGGTATCGAGATAGATTGGACGCCGAAGAGAAAAGCGCTCGATAATCGCCCCCGGCCGACAGTCGAAGCGAATCTTCCGCTCTACTCCATCGATTGTTGCGGTCTGCAGAAGTGGTGATGCACCGCCGATCACATACGCAAGCCTGACCATAACCTCCCGTGCACCTTCTTTCTGGAGAAGTCGAAGCGCGATCCAGCGAGCCATGTAGGCAGCAGATCGGTCAACCTTTGTGGGATCCTTCCCTGAAAAAGCACCACCACCAACCGGAACACGCGGTCCGTACGCATCGACTACAATCTTTCTGCCGGTGCATCCTGCGTCGGCATCAAACCCACCGACGGTGAACGAGCCGGTGTTGTTCAGATAGATCCGCTTGGACGAAAGTGAGACACCGGCAGTTCGCACTCGATGCAGGAGCTCGCTCCTCGTTGCGCCCTGCACCGACAGGACAACTGATGAGACCTTCCCCTGCTCGATCGAGACCTGAGACTTGCCATCGGTTTCTACACCGCGAAGAAGTTTGCGTGAAAGATACAGCTCATGCGGAATGCACTGATCGTTTTCACGACAGGCGTATCCAATCATAACCCCCTGATCACCCGCTCCTCCGCCACGCACTCCTTGCGCGATCTCTCGCGACTGGTTGGTAATGTGGGAAACGACCGAAATGTCGGTGTGGTGAATCGAACGGTAGTACTGCTTTACGATCGAGACTGGATCAATCGTTCTCTGTGCGGTAACCTCGCCAACCAACACAATCGATCCATGACCGCCAACCGTCTCGACCGCAACGCGCGCGAGCGGATCGACAGCGAGATAGGCGTCGAGGATGAGATCCGAGATCTGATCGCAAATTTTATCAGGGTGCATGAATGTTACCGACTCGGCAACAGAGTATTGTTTGTTCATACAAAAATATGAAATGAATAATGCGTCTGTTATCAATCGGTTCGATGAATATAAGACTCTCCCATCGACTTTGGTTGGAGCACCTTCTCTGCGAGCGCAGTCAGGTTGCCGGCGGATCTTCGAGCCAAATCTCTCTCCGCACTCTTGATAAAAGAACATCTTTATCTTAGTTCTCTCGTACAGAGAAGTCAATCTGATAGCCATATTGGACTGTTCTAGTGGGATGATCGTGTGCTATACTAATCCATGGCAATGGTAGAATTTTCTCCCGAACGTCCTCGAACCGAACTCCTTCCCGATGCAGAGCTTCACGAATACGCAGGCCTTTTTATCCCCCAGATGGAAACTCTCCTCAACGGAACACATCGAATTATTGTTGGAGTCACACAAGATCAAGGAACAAAAATTGAGCGATTTGGCGATCGAGAAGGAAAGCCGGTGGGCGAGCTTATCTATACATACAACCCTCACAAACATCTCTGGGAGTGTCGGGAGGCTTCGTACTTTGCGGGATGGAACAACGATGATCCCCATGGTCCCCGCGCCTGCACTTTCCGAGCACGTCGCGAGGAGCGAACCGGCCAGTTGCCGAATGGTTCCGCTCAAAAAATACTAACGGGACATCTTGATTACCGACCATCCGGCGATCAACAACATACCAATACCGCTCATGCCGCACACCAAATCAATAATGCGCTTGCAGCGAGCATGCGGGCATTTGGACTCCGGTAAGTAACCACTTTTCTTTTTCGGTATACTGTATCTATGAACACAGCCCAACTCTATGGTATTGCCTTTCTTGTTTTTTGTGGACTTGACGGTGTCTGGCTCGGTCTCATCTCAAAGGATCTCTACCGCCAACAACTTGGATATCTCATGACCAAAGATGTGAACTGGGCAGCGGCGGTTATTTTCTATCTCCTCTTTATCGCAGGGCTCGTGTTCTTTGTGATTCAACCCGCGATGAAACTCCAGTCATGGCAGTACGCACTCGGTGCGGGTGCGTTCTTCGGCCTCGTCACCTACGCAACCTACGACCTAACCAATCTTGCGGTTGTGAAACAGTGGCCACTCTTCATCACGATCGTTGATCTCGCATGGGGAACGACGCTTTCAATGCTCGTCTCAACCATTACATTTTTTATCGCGCAGTGGATCTCAAAGTAACCGAACTCTCCATTCTTGTGCTCCTCTTACTTGGGTACTACGTTGTGTGGTTCATTATTTCGCTGCTGGTGCGTCGTAATGATGTAGCGGATCTTGCGTGGGGACTTGGGTTCCCGCTGTTGATCTGGACCGCGGTTGCGCAGTCCGGTGGTTCTCCTGTTTCTGTGCTGATCGCGGTACTTGTCTCGATCTGGGGGGG
>CAZHVF010000032.1:0-7050 GCA_964535635.1 uncultured Gammaproteobacteria bacterium
CATCGGCGTGTTGCCGAGATCGTTTCGACCCATTGTACCTCGTCCTCTCTATGTTGACAACCTCATTCTCGGTTGTCGATCGAGAGTTTGCAGATCGTCGACGAACAAGCCGCGCTCTGCCTTATACCCCGCCACGACACCGATCATTGCCGCATTATCTCCGGTGAGATATTTGTACGGAGGAAACAGCACCGTTCCATTGCGTTTTTTTACTAATGATCTCAGGAGTTCGCGGAGATGCTGATTTGCAATCACACCGCCGCCAACCGTCACACGAGAAATGCCGGTTTGTACAATTGCTTTATCGAGCTTTCTGAGAAGCGAATCGAAGACCGCCTCTTGGAATGAACTCGTGAGATGCTTCAACTCAGCGATACGCTCTGTCTCGGTCATCTGGCGAAACTTGTATAACAGTGCTGTTTTCAGTCCGGAGAATGAGAAGTTGAGATCGTGTGATTTTAGCATCGTTCGCGGAAATTTGTATCGATCCTCAAACTGAACTTCCGCCGCAATTCGTTCGATGGCTCCGCCACCGGGATACCCAACACCAAGTAACAATCTGGCTGCTTTATCGAGCGCCTCCCCTGCCGCGTCATCAACGGTCTCACCAAGCACCTCATACGTGAGGTGGTCTTTCCAGAGAATGAGTTCCGTATGTGCGCCGGAAACCAACAGCCCGAGGTAGGGAAACTCAAACGGGACATCTGGATTCCCTTTTGAATTTTGAACGAAGGGTGAGTACAGGTGACCCTCCATGTGATTCACGGCAATCAATTTCTTTCCGTACTGAAGGTAGAGCTCCTTTGCTTTTGAGATGCCCACCTCCAGAGCGATCGCGAGACCCGGTCCTTGGGTGACCGCAACCGCATCGATGGTATCCATCGCCATCTTTGCTTTCTTCAGTGACTCAGATATGACGAGGTCAATTCGCTCTTGATGGGCACGTTTCGCGAGCGATGGTACGACGCCACCCCATTGTTTATGTACCAGTACCTGTGAATAAATCACATTTGAACTCACCCGTCTCCCCTCAACAACCGCTCCGGATGTTTCATCACAACTCGTGTCGATAGCTAAAATCTTCATCTCGATTATGTCACTTCAATTATTTAAATAATTGAAGCACTGTCTACGGAACTGGTAATTTCTCGTGTGGTTTCGTCCACGTGGTTGATCGTTACAGAGATGATCTGAGTAGCACCACGGAGCATCTCGATGATGCCGTCTGCACGCTCACTCCATTCGATACACAGTACATTCCCCTTGGTGAGATATGAGGCAAGTCCGAGATGCTGAAACTCTTCACGGTCGCCGACATTGTAGAGGTCTGCGTGGAGGAATGTCCCGCCCTCAATTGGATACTCATAGTACACGACAAAGGTCGGTGAAATGATATTTCGAACTCCGAGAGACTCCCCGAGTCCCTTCGCAAAGATTGTTTTCCCCGCTCCAAGATCTCCCTGAAGCATAAACACAATCGGCAGTTCTGCGTTTCGTTCACGGGCTTCTTGAAGGAGTTGCTGTGCAAGTAACTTAGTTTCTACTTCCGATGTAGTCGTGACCACTCTTGCCGTGGCTGGATCGATATCTCCCCGTCGCAAGACCTGAATGTCTCCGGTGGTGAAGTCAACTACAGTCGACGGTTTTCGATACGGGAGTTTTCCTCCATCAACGACAAGATCGATCAGCCCTAGACGATGAACACCGATCTGTTTCTCAAAAGACTCGATTGAATAATGCGGTGGTTGTGAAGCGAGATTCGCAGAGGTCGCGGTTACCGGCTTGCCGAATGCTCGCACAAGCTCGAGCACTCGCTTATCCCGAGGGATACGAATACCGAGCGTTCCTTTCTCCGACTCAAGCGCTCGCGCGACTCGGTGCTTTGAAGGAAGGATTACGGTGTAAGGGCCAGGGAGCATGGTGTGGAGAGTGGGTACAATGTCCGGCGTTAGTTCCACATACTGCTTCGCCATTTCGAAATCTGATACAAAGATCGAGATTGCTTTTCCAGCAGGTCGCTCCTTCACCCGACATAGTTTTTCTACGGCCTGTTCGTTCGTTGCATCACATAAGAGCCCGTAAACCGTATCGGTCGGAAAGACAACTACACCACCCTTACGGAGCGCCTCAACAGCTTTCTGTAAATCAATATTCATAGGTTATCTAGGAAGTAGTTAGCTAGCGTATTCTACCAAAATCTGCTAGAATTCTGAAATGCCTCAGCGAAAAATGAATGGAAGAAAGGTGCGAGAATTTCGCTTAAACATCAATATCCGGACCTTCTTTATCACCTTCTTTATTCTCCTTTTTGTTTATTTTAGTTTCCAGTCCATTGCAGGGGAAGTACAGAAAGCGCTTCCGGAGAAATCACTCACCGCAGTTATTGCAGACATAAAACAGAAGAGAGTTTCGAAGGTGGAGGTTATTGATAATAAGGTTCTCGTCTATTACAAAAATTCTCAACTCGCAATTACCTACAAGGAGGCAAATGAGGGGCTCGTAAGCACCTTGAAAGACTCTGGAATTAATCCGAATGATGTGCAGATTGTAATAAAAGATACACAGGCCTCTTCGGGACTAATGAACTTCCTCGCAAACTTCATCCCCACACTTCTCATGATTGGATTTTTTATCTTTATTTTTCGCCAGGCTCGTGGCGCTCAAGAGTCGGTCTTTTCATTTGGTCAATCGCGCGCAAAGAAGTTCAATAAAGACATCTCGAAGACAACCTTCAAGGACGTGGCAGGAGTAGACGAAGCGAAAAAGGAACTCGAAGAGGTCGTTGATTTTCTCAAGCATCCAGAGAAGTACAAGAAAGTCGGAGCTCGAACACCAAAGGGTGTTATTCTCATTGGCCCACCGGGTTGTGGAAAGACGCTCCTTGCAAAAGCTGTCGCCGGTGAAGCGGGTGTTCCGTTCTTCTCCATCGCAGGATCTGAATTCATGGAAATGTTGGTTGGTATTGGAGCCGCTCGCGTACGGAGTCTGTTCGACAATGCCAAGAAAAGCGCCCCCGCAATTATTTTTATCGATGAAATAGAGGCCATTGGTCGCGCTCGTTCAACTGGAATTGCACCATCACATGATGAGCGAGAGCAGACGTTGAATCAGATCTTAGTCGAGATGGATGGGTTCAATCCAAATGAACAGGTGGTAGTAATTGCTGCCACAAACCGAGGCGATCTCCTCGACAGTGCCCTCCTTCGTGCGGGTCGGTTCGATCGAAGAATTCTTGTCGACTATCCGGATCTTGAAGGACGAAAAAATATTCTTACCATTCACTCAAATGGAAAACCATTTAGTTCCGATGTGAACTGGGATAAAGTAGCAAAACGAACCGTTGGGTTCTCCGGAGCTGACCTCGAAAACATGCTCAACGAAGCCGCGATTGAGGTGGCGCGACACAACAAAGAAACCATCACAATGCACACGCTTGAAGAGGCAGCAACGAAGGTGAAACTTGGACCAGAAAAGAAGCGACTGCAGTCGGAGTTCGATCGGAAACTTACCGCATATCATGAGGGAGGACATGCTCTCGTATCACACTTTCAGAAACATACCGATCCGGTCCATCGTATCTCGATTGTCTCGCGCGGAATGGCGCTTGGCTACACACTTATTCCGCCGGAGAAAGACAAACTCCACGAAACAAAAACTCATTTGCTTGAACGCATCGCAGTGATGATGGGAGGGAGAGCTGCCGAGGATGTAGTGTTTAAAGAAATTACGACAGGAGCAGCAAACGACTTTGATCAGGCAACCTCTGTCGCACGAGCGATGGTGGTTGAGTACGGGATGAGCGCGCTGGGACCGATTAACCTCGGCCCCTCCTACGATATTACCGAGATGGGGAAAGCTACCTGGCAGGACAATCCAATCTCACAAGATGTGATGGCTCAGGTCGACGCTGAGGTAAAAAAGATCTTGCAGGAAGGGTATGAAAAAGCGGTTAAGATCATTAAGACAAATCGAAAGGTTCTCGACAAGGTCGCAGAGGAGTTAATGGCAAAAGAGAGTCTCGATCAGGATGAGTTTGAGGTTTTGGTCGGGAAGAAACCCGGTAGCATAAGTCGAGAATCGTAAATAGTACTCTGATGGACACCCTTCTCATCATCGACGGAAACGCGATCATGCATCGGGCATTTCACGCCATTCCCCCATTCAAGACGAAGGCTGGCATACCAACGAACGTCATCTATGGATTTCTCGGCATGCTTCATCGTTCAGTAGAGGTCTTTCGTCCAACGCATATCGCGATCTGTTTTGATACACCTGCGAAAACCTTTCGGCAAAAGATGCTGGAATCATACCAAGCACAGCGTCCTGAATTACATGATGATTTTAAAGAACAGATCCCACTTCTCAAATCCCTGATCGCAACCGCCGGAATCTATCAAAGTGAGCTGGACGGACTTGAAGCTGATGACATCATTGGAACGGTTGCAAAGACCGCAAAAAAACACGGCATTCGGACGCTCATTCTTACCGGCGACAAGGACATTATGCAGTTGGTGAACCATCACATTTTTGTTGTTTCACCCAAGATGGGGCTTACCGAATTCAAACTCTATGACGAACCTGAGGTGGAGAAGAAACTTGGGGTCAAGCCATCTATGATTCCGGACTACAAGGCGCTCGCAGGAGATCCATCAGACAACTACAAAGGAGCAGAAGGAATCGGACCCAAGACCGCAGTCAAACTCCTCATGAAGTACCATACCGTAGAGAACCTTCTGAATCATTCCTCCGAGCTCGAACCAAAATATCGAACGATCATCGAACGGGACAAAAAGCAGATCGAACTTTCGAAAACAATTGCAACAATCGTGACCGATGCTGAGATACATTTTTCGTTGAAAGACGCAGAGTTCCATGGATTTCCCGATGCGCTTCGTGAGGAGTTTGCTAAGTACGAGATGCGGTCTCTCCTTGAACGATTCTTTGGAAAAACTAAAAAAGAAAAAGTCGAGGTCCAGACAAAAAAAAGTAAGAAAACCGAAGCGCACAAAGATCAGATCGGCATGTTCTGATAACGATTTCCTTGTCATAGTGCTCCATCATTGCGTACTCTGGTGTACAATATGGCCGATGAAAAAACAGAAGATCGCAATTGTCTATGACTGGGTAGATAAATTTGGTGGCGTGGAACGACTTCTCCTGATACTACATCGGATGTACCCAAATGCTCCACTCTATACATCGATTTACGACAAGCGTTCGGCTCGTTGGGCAAGGAAGATTAAGGTTCGAACCTCGTTTATGCAGCGACTCCCCCGGTTCATCACCAAGCGTCGGATATTCTCGCTACCCTTTTTCCCGCTTGCATTCTGGAGTCTTGACCTGAGCAAGTACGACACCATTATCAGTATCTCATCTGCTTTTGCGAAAGGGGTGCGTACCACGAAGAAACAGCATCATATCTCGATCGTCCTCACGCCGCCACGCTATCTTTGGTCACATGTCTATTCTTATCTTCCCAGCTCATTCTTTCGAAAGAATGAGCTGTTGACTCTTGCATTTCGTTGGTGGGATCATCGGACAGCGCAACGGCCGGATACACTCCTTTCAATCTCTCAGCGTGTCCAGAAAAGAGTAAAAAAATATTATTCTCGGAACTCCGAACTCCTCTACCCACCGTTTGATGTGAAGTACTGGAGGAGCGTACAAAGCGCAGTAAAAAAACTCCGACTTCCATCCCCTCCCCTTTACTTCATCCCCAGTACTCCTTACTACCTGGTTGTCTCCCGTCTGGAGCCGTATAAGAACATTGAGCTCGTACTTGAAACATTCAAACGACTGAACTGGACGCTTGTCGTTGTTGGCACAGGCACACAAGAAAGAAAGCTCAAATACATGGCGAGCGAGAACGTCCTATTTCTCAAACACCTCAACGATCTCCAGCTGGGATATTTATACACCCATGCACGGGCACTCATCATGCCACAGGATGAGGATTTCGGATATATAAGTCTCGAAGCACAGTCCTTCGGATGCCCTGTTATCAGCTATCGAAATTCTGGCACAGCGGAGACAATCATAGACGGAAAAACGGGTATTTTGTTCGCAAAACAATCGGTTTCTAGCCTCATAAACGCCATTGAAAGATCAAATCGTATGACGTACAATGATCGTCATGAAAGCGATTATCTTCGCGGGCGGAGTTGGAACACGACTTTGGCCACTTTCAAGAAAAAAATCTCCCAAGCAGTTCGAAACCATCATCGGAAACCAATCAACCCTCCAGCTCACCGTTGACCGCTTGATGCCGGAATTTAAACCGGAAGACGTCTTCATTTCAACCGGAACTGCCTACAAGGATGTTGTGAAACGTCAGCTTCCATCACTTCCCGAAGTAAATATTATTCTCGAACCACATAAAAAAGATGTCGGTCCTGCGGTTGCGTACGCAGTCGCGTACGTCTCGAAGATGGCGGATGAACATGAACCAATCGTAATCCTCTGGAGCGATCATATCGTGAAACATCAAGACACCTTTAAGAATATCCTTGCAGCTGCAGAAAAACTTGTACAGAAGCATCCACACAAAATTGTGTTTATTGGCCAGAAAGCTCGGTTTGCATCTGAAAATCTTGGGTGGATCCAGTTCTCGGACACAGCAGAAACGATTGACTCGATTGAGTTTAAAACATTCACCGGATTTAAGTATCGACCAAAGCCAGAGGTTGCTCAAGAGTACTTCACCAGTGGGAAACATTGTTGGAATCTTGGATATTTCGTGACAACACCCGCAAACCTCATGCAGAAATTTTCTACCCTTACCCCAGAAATCTCCGCTCGGTTAACTACCATCCTCGAGCACTTCAAACAGCCAGATTTTGACACGGTGCTTGAAGCCGAGTATGGACAGCTCCCAGAGATCAACTTTGACAATGCGGTCCTGGAGAAACTCGCGCCCGAAGATGCCGTGGTAGCAGTAGAAGATATCGGATGGAGCGATGTAGGAGCATGGGAAGCACTAAAAGAAGCACTCGAAAAAAGTAAAGAAGACTCTGTTACGCTTGGGAAGGTACTCTTGAAAGACAGTTCGGA
>CAZHVF010000033.1:0-7043 GCA_964535635.1 uncultured Gammaproteobacteria bacterium
CTGAGGAGTGGCTCAGTATTGGAGCTTCGGATACTGAATCGCCATTCTGGGTAGTCGATAGCTATGCCGTCGAGCGTCGACAACAAACCTTTTTCATTCTCCTTCACGATCTCTTCCATGAGATCCTTCGGATTCTTTCCTTCCGGCATTACAAAGTTACGCTCCCCTGACTCGAATGAGGTCCGGAGATCTTTGAGAAGTTCTGAGAGCGGTTTTCCCGATTCACTGAGTGCCTGTAGTACATATAAAATAACGCGCACCGCACTTTCGGCACCCCCGGTTTCACCAAAGTAGAAATGCCCGGAGGATTCTCCTGCAAAGTAAGCACCTTCTCGATTCACATCCTCGGTAATAAATGCGTGACCGACCTTGCTTACGAACGCCGTTCCCCCATTTTTTTCCACAATTCGTGTGACATTTTTTGTGTATCGGATATCGACGATGATCGTTTGCCCTGGATTGTGCTTGAGTACCTCTTGCGCAATGAGCGACGATATCATGGTTGCAGGGACTACCTCACCTCGCTCATCGATGAAAAAGATGCGATCTCCATCACCATCCGGTTCGATACCAAAGTCCGCCTTTACTTCCTTCACCTTTTCCTGGAGGGGAACTAGATTGTTGAAGTCGAGTGGATCCGCCTGGTGAGCAGGGAACGTGCCATCGAGCTCAAAATTCATCTTCTCGAGCTCGCCTCCAACTCGCTGGAAGAGTTTGTCTACATAGAGCGATCCCATTCCGTTTGCGGGATCACAAGCTACCTTATATTTTTTTAGTTTTGATTGATCGACATGTTCGAGTGCATCGGTAATTTCCTCGTCAAGAATATCGGTCCGCGTGGTAATGGTTCCGTCGTTCGTATACTCAGGAAAAACGCCGGCAAGCGCGAGCTCTTTGATCTCGTTCATTCCGGTTGATTTACCGATCTTTATAATCTTATTTCCATCGCGCCTCACAAACTTAATACCCGCATACTCTTTTGGATTATGAGAGGCGGTGATATCAATTCCGGCATCGTAGCTATATTTGAGCACTGAGTAGTAGAAGGTCGGAGTTGAAACTAATCCGATGTCGATGACCTCAGCGCCACAGGCGACAAGGGTCTTCTTTGCGATCTCGTACAACGCTGGACCGGAGACTCGCATGTCACGACCAAGTACGACCGACACATTGTCTTTCCCGAGCTCTTTTTTGAAGAATGCGTAAATGCCTCGAATAATCGAAACCATAACCTCCTCATTCAGATCGGTTGGGTAGATACCGCGAATATCGTACGCCTTAAAAATTGAGCTATTCATAGATACAAACAAGCTAACAAAGAAACAGCTTCACCAACTGTCGAAACAAGCCTTCCGGTCTTGAGCTGTACTTCTATACTAAGCATTTTTTCGTAAAAATCAAGCAGTTTGTTCTCGTCCCATTTCGCTGCTTGGCTCTTCAGTTTGCCTACCTGCCAGGACTGCATCCGTGGAGGCATCTCACCTGCCTTCACTAAGATGAGGGTGCGAATATGTCTCGTAAGCATAATATGCAAGAAGAGCTCTGTCTGCGGTGTTGCCAACGCCTGATATTCACTCATAAACCGGTGGAGATTTGAAGGATAGCACAGATCGAGTAGGGTGAAGACGGAGGACGATGGTTTAAACTCCTTAACCGTACCGAGGTCAGTGGTTTTAATGTCACGCTTTGAAAGCCCGGACTCCCAGATATAAAGCTTGATTGAGGCGTTGTTCGAGATGGTTACGAGAGCTTTGTACAGATCGCCGCTCCCCTTTCTTGTAATTTTTTTTGATGCATTCTCGAGGAGATACACAGGTGTTGTGAAGAGCGCGAGTGGTTGTGACTCCTGTCTGCTCAGTTCAATAACGTCATCTCCACTGACCGACTGCACCTCGCCTTCCAGTTTCTGGAGGGACTCAGTTAGATACGTTCGTGCGGCTACAACATCCTCGCCACAAATTACGGTAATCATCGCATGCTTCAAGAATAACGATACTAGTATAGATTATTACTTCCGAAAATCCAGCTACGAAATACGGTATACTCGAAGTATGTTTGATCTCGTAACGATAGGTACGATCTCTGCTGATATGTACTTTGATGCCGCTGGTTTGACCCGTGAAGATGACCGGCTTGCATTAGCGATCGGGGGGAAATATCGTAGCGATGAATTCCATATGACGGTCGGTGGCGGTGGCGCAAATGTAGCGATCGGAGCGCGGAAGCTCGGTCTTAAAACCGGGGTGATTGGGCTCGTTGGGAATAATGTATTCAGAAAAGGAATTCTGCAGAGACTCGAGTCAGCAAAGGTGAATACCAACCATCTTCTGTTCAATCAAACGGGAGCAAGTGTGTCGACGATTCTTCTGCAGCCTTCCGGTGAGCGGACCGTCATCGCATATCAGTCTTCCCACGAGCACGTCATCGAGGAGCTACACAGTGCAAAGCATATGCCAAAAACAAGAGCGGTGTACTTTGGAAATCTTTCTCATGTGTCCGTTCGTGAGCGATGCAATCTGATGAAACGTCTGAAGGTAAAGAACGTACAGATTTTTGTCAATATCGGACCAATGGACTGCTGTAAACCAAAATCGTTCAGTAACGAGCTTCTCGAGCATGCAGATGTGCTTATCCTCAACACTCACGAGTACGCCGATCTTGTGAAAAAAGATCTTAAGCAGATTCAGTTTCAGAAATCACAACTGCCTCAGCTGCCGATCATGAAGCAAAAAATACTTATCATTACCGATGGGGCGAACGGAAGTTATGGATACGAGGGAGATAAGATCTTTCATGTTCCGATTGTTACAGCAAAAAAAATCGTCGATACAACCGGTGTTGGTGACGGATTTACTGCTGGATTCATTTCATCCTATCTCAAACATGAGGATGTTCTTCGTGCAATGAAGTCAGGGGCGCGCTACGCCTCAAAAATGTTGGGGAGAATCGGTGCAAACTAAGTACGTCCTAATATTAACTTCAAGTTGTTATGAGTGGTGAAATGAACGATACGATCATTTCTTATTAAACAACCACACGCCGATGAAGGTGAGCGATGCTCCTAACACAAGTGTCGGTGTAATATGTTCACCGAGCAAGAACACCGCAAGTATGGCTGAAGCAATTGGATTGAGAAAGAATGCAAATGATGCCAACTCTGCACCGCCCTTCTGGATCAACTTCTGATGTAATAGGTAGGCGACCGTGGTTCCAAAGACTCCCGAGTATATCATCGCTGAGGTGGCGCGGACCGTTGGTTCCCCAGCGAGAACCGGGTGCTTTTGTAACAGATTGATTATTACAAGCGTTGCGTGGGTAACTGCAGCGAGAATAAAGAAACCACCGGTTATGTCTCGTTTTGAGTACTGTTTCTGGAGTGGCTGAGATAGTACTCCATACAGTGCGAATGACACCATTGCGAGTGTGAGGAGAATATTTCCAAACAAGGTTCCACCGACGGCGCCCGATCCTTGTGCGACTGGGAGAAGAATCACAATAAGCGCGCCTGCGAGACCGAGCCCGATCCCCGCAAGTTCTGTCCGTTTATACCTCCGGTAAAGAAATACATGTGAAATGATTCCGACCACGATCGGAATTGCAGTGTAGATAATGCTGGAAGTGATGATTGTTGATTGTTGTATGCCGAATGCAAACAGCAGGACATTTGCAACGGCTAACGAGGATACGATATACAGTTTTGAAGATTGGTATGGTTTGAATATTGGTGATTTGCGGAGAAATGGAATGATTGTTGCAGTAGCAATTGCAAATCGAAGTAACGTAAAAAATACTGGTGGATATGACTCCAGTGCGATCTTCACCGCAACTCCCCCTGCAGATGAAATCACGACAAACAGGAGTAGGAGAAGAATGGGGTTCATGCTAGACAATGACCTCTTCAAGGAGGTTTCTTCCGGTCATTTCTCCTGGCTTGATGAGTCCCATCAACGCCAAAATAGTAGGTGCGATGTCAGCAAGAATGCCGGACTGGAGTCGAACGAGTCTGCCCTGGAGCGACTGATGAATCGCGATAAACGGAACCGGGTTGCTCGTGTGCTCGGTCGATACCTGTCCGGTGGTTGGATTGATCTTCTGCTCCACATTACCATGGTCCGCTGTGATTAGTACATAGTGATCATACGCGAGAGCAATCTGAACAATTTTTCCGAGACATTCGTCCAACACTTTGATTGCTTTTATCGATGCCTCGATGCTCCCGGTGTGGCCGACCATATCTGCATTCGCGAAGTTGATCAATATGAACGGATACTTCTGTTCCTTCATTTTTTTGGTCAACACTTCTGTCAGCTCGTATGCTGACATCTCTGGTTTCTGGTCGTATGTCGGTACTTTTGGAGAAGGAATAATGATTCGCTCCTCGTTCTGGAATGCGGTCTCACGATGACCGTTAAAATAAAAGCCGACAAACCGCTCTTTCTCCGTTTCTGCCATTCGTAGCTGAAGCACGCCATTGTCAGCGAGAATTCTCCCTAACGGAAGGTTGACGATGTTTGGGGGAAAGGCGATATCAACCGGAAGATCTTTCTCGTATTCGGTCATCGTCACGAAGCAAAGATTCTTAATCTTCTCACCTCTCTGAAACGGTGGGTTGAATGCCTGTGGTTGCTTCGACTCAAGATGGGTCTTTTCGTACTTAACTTGGTATGGATCGAAGGACATCGTTTTATTCGCATCCTTCTCAAAGTTCTCGAGGACAAATGCCTTGGTCAACTCTCTCGGGCGATCGATGCGATAGTTAAAGAAGATAACGGCATCGTTCTCTTTGATGAGGGCAACCGGCGCTCCATTCTCAACGATGTTCGTTGGTTCAACAAACTCATCCGACTGATTCCGATCATATGCTGCTTTGATAGCTTCAGCGGCTGTTGTTGCCGTAGTCACCGATCCCTTCGTGAGCATGGTATATGCTTTTTCGATGCGCTCCCATCGCCGGTCTCGATCCATTGCATAGTATCGTCCACTGACCGATGCGATTTTCCCGACACCGAGCTGTTTCATCTTATCTTCGAGCGGTTGGATTACTTCCATCGCAGACTTTGGTGGAGAGTCGCGACCATCGGTGATGACATGAACGAACACATTTTGTATCTGTTGCTCCTTTGTAAAAAAGAGTAAGGCGTGAAGGTGTTCGACACTCGCATGGACGATACCATGCCCGACCAGGCCCATAATGTGGAGATTGCCACCCGTTTTTTTTACATGGTCTACCGCCTTAACTAATGCAGGTGTTTTGTAGAACGAACCATCTGCAATCGCCATGTTAATGCGAGGAAGATCCTGATATACAATCTTGCCTGCACCCAGATTAATATGACCGACCTCGGTATTACCGACTTCGTTGACCGGCAGCCCGACCGCTTCACCAGAGGCTTTGAGTTGCGTATTCGGATAGGTGTAGAGGAGATTATTTATGTTTGTTGGGTTAGCGAGGTAGACGGGATTACCAGGACCAGGCGGGGCAAAACCAAATCCATCAAGCACAATAAGAACGACTGATTTCATACTATCGTACAGTCATTATAGAAGCTTTTTGTTCTGGTAGCAATATGCCAAACCACATGCAATCGCATCAATTTCGTCGTCGATTTTTTTATCGAGTGAAATTGAGGGTAAGGTAAGTCGAATCATTTTATTTACCGACTCTTTGTCCGACTGACCATAGCCAGTCACAATCTGCTTAATCTGAAGTGGCGTGAGAAATTCAACCGGAATTTGACGCTGTGCAGCGAGAAGTTGGGCGACCCCTTGCGCTTGCGCAACAGGAATCACCGTTTTTTGATTCTTAAAAAAGAAGAGCTGTTCGATCACCATAACATCTGGGGTATGTTTTTTGCATTGCGTTGCGAGTGCGTCATAAATTAGCTCGAGTCGACGAGATATCGAATACTTCGACGGTGTCGTAATTAATCCTGAGTCGAGGTACTCTGGTTTCGATTCATTACGAAAGACCGAGAATCCAGTTCGTTCGAGACCAGAGTCAATCGCAAAGACAATCATGCATGAAGTATAAAGCAGCTTGTAGGAAGTAGCTAGTAGTAACTTGTAAGGAAGGAGAAAAAATGCACAGTATCAATTTGGGTCTTTTATTAGGATAATTTCAATTTCTCCAGCTCTTTCTTGTCTCGCCTCTCGGCGGATAAACAAATAAAAGAGACGGAAGACGTTACTTAGTACGTCTCAGCTAAATATATTGCTACACTTACACCTGACGCCTATATACCTCGTCATCTTCGAGGAAACTCAGATTTTTCATCTTGGGGAATGCTTCGCACTTGAGATGCATTCAGTGCTTATCAAAAGGAAATATAGCTACCCAGCGATGCTCTTTTGGAACAACTGGTACACCAGGGATTTCCACATCTTCGGTCCTCTCGTACTAGAAGAGTGTCCCCTCAAAAATCAAAGCGCCTGCACCGGATAGAGACCGAACTGTCTCACGACGTTCTGAACCCAGCTCGCGTACCGTTTTAATGGGCGAACAGCCCAACCCTTGGAAGCTACTACACCTCCAGGATACGATGAGCCGACATCGAGGTGCCGAACCGCGTCGTCGCTGTGAACGCTCGGACGCGACTAGCCTGTTATCCCCGGGGTAGCTTTTATTCGTTAAGCCCGATCCGCAATCACTGCGGATTCGAGGATCACTAACGCCTGCTTTCGCATCTGCTCGAATAGTCACTCTCGCAGTTAAGCTGGCTTATGCGTTTGCACGTACACTGCGATTTCTATACGCAGCAAGCCAACCTTTGCACAACTCCGTTACCTTTTTGGAGTAGGCCGCCCCAGCCAAACTGACCACCTAACACTATCCCGCATTGCTGTGGTAAGACTCGAAGAAGTGAAAGAGAGGTGTTTCATTGTCGTCCGAAGACTCCCTCCTACGCTAAACAGTTCAAAGCTTCTTATCAATGTCAAGTTTCAGTAAAGCTCCCGGGGTCTTTTTGTCCGGGTGCAGGTAGGCCGCATCTTCACAGCCATTTCAATTTCGTCGGGCAGCAGTTCAAGACAGTTATCAACTCGTT
>CAZHVF010000034.1:0-7020 GCA_964535635.1 uncultured Gammaproteobacteria bacterium
AAGGATAGTGATATCGAATGTTCCACCACCGAGATCATACACCGCAATCGTCTGCGACTGTTTCTTATCGAGACCGTAGGCAAGTGCCGCTGCAGTAGGCTCGTTTATGATGCGGACAACCTCGAGTCCAGCAATCTCTCCTGCTTGTTTGGTTGCCTGTCGTTGTGCATCGTCAAAGTATGCTGGCACCGTAATTACGGCCTTTTCAACCTTCTCGCCCAGATAGGCTTCTGCATCTTCTTTGATCTTCTTCAGAACCATCGCCGAAACTTCCTGCGGCGTAAATGTTTTACCCTCCACCTCAACCATTGCCATGCCATCTCGACCTGATTTAATGGTGTATGGAAGCCACTTCACATCTCGCGACACAGAGTCGTCGCTAAATCGGTGACCCATCAGACGCTTCACCGAGAAGATTGTACTCTGCGGATTAATAACGATCTGTCGCTTAGCGACATCGCCGACAACACGCTTGATCGGATCAACGACCGATGGAATAGTGTTGCGACCTTCCTTGGAATGAATAACTTTAGGTTTACCACCCTCCATTACAGCAACACAGGAGTTTGTGGTGCCTAGATCAATACCGAGTATTTTAGACATAATTTTTTACGTAAAACTTATAACGTAAAACGTGAAGTGCATGAAAGTTCCTGCACTGTACGCTGTTCGCTATATTCTTACACCTTCTTACTCACCCTCACCTGTGCAGGTCGTACGACCTGACCTTGAAATTCGTATCCATTTCTAACTACGTCAACGACTATATTGTCTTGTTCACCTTCAACCAAATCGACCGCCTCGGCAAGATGCACGTCGTACTCTTTACCCACAACATCAATACGCTTGAGACCTTCTTTGGTGAGCAGGTCAAGAAATGAATTTTTAATGAGCACCAATCCCTTATCTTGAACAAAGGCTTCCGCCTGCTCGAGATTATCGAGAAATGGCAACAGTCGCAGAATAAAGTTCTGCACCGCACGTTTACTTACTTCCTGTCGTTCGTCGAGCATTCGCTTTTCGAGATTGTGATAGTCTGCAAGTGCTCTGAGCAGCTTCGATTTATATTCATCTCGCTCCTGCGTCATCGATACGAGCTCGTCATTCTCAACGACTTCATCTATTTTGTGTTCCTCGGTCGGACTTACTTTTCCTTTCATTTTTCAGATTGATCTTTAATAATCCCTTCTATCAGTCGTGCAAAGTACTTCACCTGTGGGGTAAGAGCTTCGTAGTACATACGTTTCGGTCCGAGCACGCCAATGACACCCTTGAGGCGCTCGGTACGAATATCTCCAAGAATGCTCGCGCATGTCTCATACACCGGATCGCTAAAATCATCCTCTCCTAACATAAAGTACACCTCTTCTTGGTTCGACTGGGCTTTGTCGAGTATCTTTTCCCAGTACTGTAACTCATCGAGCTTACGAAACAATGCTCGCGACACATCCAGATCGAAAAACTCAGGAATGGTGAGAAGATTACCTACTCCCGCATAGTAGACATCGCCGGTATTGGTCACCGCGATTGATAGCAGTCCTGTTCGTTGTGCGAGCACCTTCGTTGCATGGGCGAGTAACTTCTGTTCATCTTCTCGCTCGTCCCAAATTCCGTTCTTGTAGGCGACCTCGTCACCGGTCGAAATATCTTTCTCCTTCATTAAATGCTTGATAAAGAAGCGGAACCCTTTTGCAGAAGGGATTCGACCTGAAGAGAAGTAGTCTTTTTTGAGATATCCTTTCCGAGCAAGCTCTACCATTTCGCTCCGGATGGTAGCTGGAGAGACACCGAGTTTATACTTTTTCTCAAGTATCTCGGAGCCTACCGCTTGACCGGTCTCACTGTACTCCTTAATAAGAGCACGGAGTACATCGGTTTGTCTATTAGTCAAATCGTCCATTAGCAATAGTATAGATACTCTGCTAACAGAAGTCAAGTATAATAATTCAATGCTGAAAGTGGGAGGACATGTCTCTATTGCGGGCGGACACAGTAAAGCAATCGAGCGAACGATCGAGATAGGCGGAAACTGTGCGCAGATCTTTCTCGCATCTCCACGTGGGTGGAACTTCACAAAAGTGAGCGATGAAGAAATCGAGCTTTTTCGATCACAGTCTGCAAAACAGAACGTTTCTCCTGTCGTATTTCATGCCTCCTATCTTGTAAATCTCGCAGATGCGGATCGCATTGGGAAACTCTCCGTTCAACTCCTCACTCACGAGCTCAAGACTGCATCTCGAATGGGAGTCATTGGAAGCGTCATTCACCTCGGATCATATAAAGACAACGGAAAGGATCATAAAAAACTCTGTGCAAACATCGCGTCAGTACTTGAAAAAATACCTGATGACGTTCAGTTCATTATTGAGAATGCAGGGAATCGCAAAATCGGTAAGGACGTTGAGGAGATTGCAGAGATCGTAGACGAGCTCAAAGATGATCGAGTACGGGTCTGTCTGGATACCTGTCACCTTCATGCCGCCGGCTATGATCTCAGCACCGATCAATCCTTTCACGATTTTCTGAGTGTATTTGAAGAAAAAATCGGTGTCAAAAAAATCGCTGTCTGGCACATAAACGACAGCCGCGATCCATTTGGATCACTCCGAGACCGCCACGAGAACATCGGAGAAGGGAATGTAGGAACTTCAGTATTTAGAAACATTTTGACAGACCCAAAAACACGCCATCAACCGATGATCCTTGAAGTTCCAGGATTTGACGGAACTGGGCCAGATAAGCGAAATGTTGATCTTATAAAAAAACTTTCGATATGACCTCCCCAATTGCACGCGCGTACGATGATGCGAAAAAAACAGTACAGATCGATCCCGATATGGCCCGGGCGTTTGAAAAACGGATTGCGAAGAATACCACCTATCTCAAACATGATGGTGTAGATGATCATTTCTGCGTAGGCGTTCTCCTTGTCGATCTCGTAAAGCAAAGGGTCTTCCTCGGACACCATATCAAGTCGGATCACTGGCTTGGGGCAGGTGGTCATATGGAACCGGGTGAAACTCCGTTACTCACAGCGATTCGAGAAACGAAGGAAGAATTAGGACTCGATCTTGCAGACTTTAAACTTTACAATCTTACCCACTTTGACGATGTGAATCGGAACCTCTGTCGCGAACATTTCGACTTCTTTTTCTATCACGAATTCGACTCGGGGCATGATGTAAAAGCCGATCCATCGGAGTTTCACACCGCTACTTGGATCCCATTTGAGAAGGTTCTCTCGAAAAAACTCATGCCTCGCTATCGATCTGCCATTCAGAAGCTCCTCGAGTCGTTTGGTTACTCAGCGGTGGAAGAATAGGCTCGACGATACTCTCCTTCATCTCCATACTCGACAAACTCTTTATGGTCGACGAGTTCAACATACCCCGGGAAGTTCTTATGTTTAATACCACACCAATACTTTTCGGTCTCGAGGCCGATCTTGGTTGCATAATGAAAAAACCCGTTTGCATAACTACAGTACAAACAATAGAGTTTTTCTGGAATCGTGATGTATGACAATTTAAATCGGTCGAACACAATGTAATTCCATCGTTTCACAAGCGGTATCCCATACAACGGGAAGCAGATATGATGATAGATCTCTACCACAAGATCCATGAGTATGAGCGGAAAGAGTGGTAACCAGATGAATGGAAAACTGAGCGCCTGGAGTGCTATCTCAATCGGTTTTTTATGTCGTTTGTAGAGCATGTCGTTCCTTTTAGTATAATAAAGCCATGGTTCAACTTCCAGAGTCAATGCAGTCCGTCGTCACAACCTTTAAGAATGCAGGGTATGCTATCTACTTGGTCGGCGGGGCAGTCCGAAATATCGTACTCAATAAACCAATCACTAACTGGGACTTTACAACGAATGCGCGTCCAGATGAAATACTGAAACTCTATCCCGATGGATTCTATAACAATACCTTTGGAACCGTGGGGGTAAAGATTGGAGAGGAAATCGTTGAGATTACAACCTTCCGGAAGGAAGGCGTGTACTCTGATGCGCGACATCCTGATGAGATTGAGTGGGCAGATACACTTGAGGAAGATCTCGCTCGAAGAGACTTCACCATCAATGCGATGGCATATGATGGGACAAACGTAATCGACCCGTACCACGGTCGAGAACATCTACAACAAAAGCGGGTGGTCTGTGTTGGTGATCCTGCGATTCGCTTCCAGGAAGATGCACTGCGCCTGCTTCGCGCGGTACGGTTCTGTAGCCAGCTCGGATTTTTATTGCAGGATGAAACACGTGACGCAATCCGGTCTAATGCACTCCTCATTAATAAAGTGTCCGGTGAACGAATACGAGATGAGCTACTGAAGATCGTAGCGTCTGACCATGCCTCGGAAGGGATCCTATTCCTCCGAAGCACCGGCCTGCTGGAGCAGATCCTCCCAGAACTCGACGCCTGCTTTATTGTTGATCAAAAGAGTCCAAAGCGACACCATATCTATGACGTTGGTACACACCTCATCATGTCACTCAAACACTGCCCTTCCCCTGACCCGATTACCCGGCTCGCAACGCTCCTGCATGATATCGGAAAAGTGCAGACGTATCGAAAAGATGCTGAAACTGGACTCATCACCTTTCATAACCATGAGGTCGTGGGTGAAAAACTGGTAGCGAAGATTGCCGATCGTCTCCGGCTCTCCAAGAAAGACAAAATAAAACTCGTACTTTTGGTTCGACATCACCAGTTCACCGTGTCAGAACTTCAGACCGATAAAGCAGTGCGACGGTTTATTCGCGATGTGACAAAGGAATATCTTCAGGATATGTTAGACCTTCGGACCGGGGATAGAATTGGCTCCGGCGCTACCCCAACATCATGGAGACTTGATCTCTTCAAGAAACGACTGGAAGAGGTCCAGCAGCATGTATTTTCCGTTACCGACCTCAAGGTTGATGGGAACGACGTGATGAGTACGTTAAGCCTAAAACCTGGAAAAGAAATCGGCGCGGTCCTCGACTGGCTCTTTCAGGAAGTCGATGACGGGCGACTTACTAACGATCGGGACGTTCTTCTCCAAGCGATGAAGGATCGCCATGTCCAGGGTAGATAAGAGTTTCTTCGGGAAGAGCTCGTTGTAGACTTTGAATCGATGCAAACAACTGTTTCTTATCTGAATAAGAAAAATCATATCTTCCAATTCCATCCTTAAAGAGCGTATCTCCGGTGAACAATGTTTTCTCCTCTGGAAGATGGAGACAGCAACTCCCCGGAGTATGACCTGGCGTTGCGATCGCCGTGATTTGATACGTAGGAAGATCTCGTTCGAGGCGGTGAATGTTGGTCGTTTCTTGAGGTCTTATGAGTACAGGTGAATGTCCAAGAAAGTGCTTGGCAGTTTCCTCGACTCGGTCGATCAGAAACTGGTCATGGGGTGAAATGTAGAACGGCACTTGTAATGCCATTTGCAACTCACCTACTGCCATTATATGATCGAAGTGACCGTGTGTCGCAATGAGCGCGTCTACCGAAAGGTTTCGTCGAGCAATCTCCTCAAGTAGAAAATCCGCTGAGTCGCCGGGATCGATAATAACACAACGTTGATCTCGAATAACGAAGTAGCAGTTCGCCTGCATCTCGCCAACAGGAAAGACTTGTATCTTCACCATACTATTTCTTCTTCTCAAGAAGATACCAAACCGGTGTAGCAATAAACGGCGAGGAGTAAGTGCCGGTGATCGTTCCGATTAAGAGCGCGACAATGAAGAATCTAATCGTTGACCCACCAAACAGGATCAACGCTAACATCATAAAGAGAATGGTCATTGAGTTGTTAATTGAACGTATGAGCGTCTCGGTGAGCGCTCGATTCGCGCTGATATCAGGTTCTTCAACCTTCGAGCGCCGATACTCTCGGATTTTGTCAAAAATGATGATCGTATCATGTACTGAAAAAGACATCGTGGTGAGTAATGCAGTAACAAATAATGTGTTGAGCTCTGCACCAAAAAAACGGGAGACCAACGCATATCCGCCGACCATCACGAGTAAATCGTGCAGAAGCGCTACGATCGCAGCAACTGCAAACTTAATCCCTTTAAACGAAAATGCCATGTAGGAAAGAATCCCAAGGATTGCAACGAGTGCGGCTACCACTGTTTTCATAATCGTTTCCTTACCCAGAGTAGCTCCTACCGTTTCAGATCGGAGAATAATCGCCTTCTCGCTCTGACGCTCAACAATTTCCGAAACCTGTTTCTCTTGTGACGTACTGAGCGGCCGAAGTCTGAGAAATACTTTGTCAGGTGAGTATTCGAGTTCCTGAACCGGCATATTTTTTGCTCGTAATGCAGATCGGATCTGACTCTCCACGATTGGTTTTCTTACTTGATACTCGAGGATCGTCCCTCCGGTAAAATCAATCGAGGTACGAAATCCATAGGTTGCAATTGAGAACAGTCCAGAACCGATAACAACCGCCGAAAGGATAAAGTAGAGCGCTCGATGTCTAATAAAATCTATCATGATCGTTGCTCTGGTCGATATAAAATGGTAATCAGTCTCCTCGTTATTACGACACCAGTAAAGAGACTCACCGCAACACCTATCGCGAGAGTTAGCGCAAACCCCTTAATGAGCCCTAGCTGTGGGAAGATCTGCCAGTTGAGCGGATTATAGAGAATGAACGCGACAAGTAATGTAGTGATATTTGCGTCCTTTATTGCGTCGATCGCACGGCCGAATCCGAGCCGGATCGCGGTCTCAAAAGACTTACCTTTCCTTCGCTCCTCCTTTATTCTTTCGAAAATTAATATATTTGAGTCTACCGCCATTCCAATCGAAAGAATGAAGCCCGCAATTCCTGAAAGGGTAAGTGTTACCGAAAACAATCTGAATAACGCAAGTGATATAAGACCGTAAATCAGCAGACCAATACATGCGATCATACCAAGACCTCCGTAGTTCAGGACCATAAATAGTCCCACTGCAGAAAGCCCTATGACACCTGCGACGACGCTCTTCTGTATCTCGACCGCTCCCAGCGATGG
>CAZHVF010000035.1:0-6638 GCA_964535635.1 uncultured Gammaproteobacteria bacterium
GAAATTATTAATCTTTCCAATTGGTTCATCGATGATAACGGCGGTACAACTTATTTCACGATTCCGGAAGGAACGCAACTGTACCCGAATGCATGCATGAGCTTTAGTAGCTCATTTAATCTCAACCGAACTTCAGCGGACTCAGTTCGACTTTTTGACGCAACCGCTCCTCCAACATCAGGATCTGCACATCTCATCGATAACGTTGATTACAAGTCAAGTTCGGGTTCAGGCGTTACGTTTCAAAGAATTCCCGATGGTTCACAGGTTTGGGCGACGGGTACTGCCACATTGAATCAATATAATCTTACCGGACAGTCGTGTATTTATATTCCTCCACCAAGTCTTACTCCTCCCACGACAGCACCTCCAACGTCACCGCCTACACCTACTCCGTTACCTACGCAGAACGTGACCCCAGCTGTCTCACCGTTCATAACGGAGACGCCTTCCGTGCCACCGTCACTCACTCCAACTTATTCGCCAACCCCAACGCCTACACCTACCCCAACGCCTACACCTACCACAGCGACATCATCAAGCCCGACACCCACACCAGAGATTCGCGCTGTGTATCTTTCAGAAGTATATCCTTACCCGAGTACCGATGAGCACGAATGGGTAGAGGTATATAATGACAATGCTTTCTCAGTAACACTCCAAGACTGGAAGCTTGACGATATTGCAAGCGGCGGCTCATCACCAAAAAAATTCTCACTGACAATTCCAGGCTACTCGTTTGGACTCATTGATCTGAATAGTTCTATGTTTAACAATGATGCGGACTCCGTTCGACTTCTTGATGTAGTCGACCGAGAAGTCGATTCGTTTACCTATGATGGAGTAGAGAAGTCTAAAAGCATCGCGAGAGAATCCTTTACTGGAGCCTCATTTTGTTTGCAAAATCCAACACGAGGATATTCAAATACCGGCTGCATCAGTGCAGAACCATCTGTGTCACCAACACCAACCTCCACTCCAACACCAACGATAACCCCGACACCTTCCTTGACGAACGGTCAGGACGTGCAGAATCATCGAGACGCTGTCTTGGGTGCATCTCATGATCGTGCATCTCACCCACTTGCTCGATACACGATTCCACGTGAGAAAAATGATCGGAATGAGGGGATCGTATCTCAGCGAGCGACCAACAAGAGCGAAGGAGTTGAGAAAAGAAAGAACGCCTTTACCTATGCGAGTACCGCAACGCTCATTACTTCGTTTTTGACAGCTGGATGGATCTTCATTAGAATCATACTGTGAAGAAATTTCTCTGGTATTGGGGTCCGGTGATTGTATGGATGGGGACTATCTTTTTTTTCTCATCACGTGAGCGAGCACATGTATCTGATGTATACAGTATTAACTTTCTCTTCTTTAAGTCGCTCCATGTAATCGAGTACGCTGCCCTGTACTTCCTGATCTTTCGCGCAGGTCTCGAGGGAAAAGATCGAAACAAGAAGCGAGCGTGGGTAACGGCATTCATTATCGCGATCCTGTATGCCATCAGCGACGAAGTTCACCAAACCTTCGTTCCCACAAGAGAAGGTCGTCCTCGGGACGTAGTAATCGACCTTCTCGGAATGAGTTTGATGTATGCTTATACTAAATATCGATTACCAACCTTGAAGCGATTCCTATGATTCGAGCGGTGAAGCGACTGTTCCACTATTTATTTCTTCCGAATGAGCACAATCGATATCGTGCAAAGATCATTCATCATGATGCATTGACGGCATATCTTGTCATTGGATTTGCCTTAGTTGTTCTCAATCGCTTCGTTGCGTTACCCTTTGGTAATATTCTCGGGCTCGCGACCGACATCACCATCGACAAACTTTATCAATATACCAATGAGGAGCGAAGTCGAAACGGTCTTGGTACACTCACCTATAACCAGCAGCTCGCAACGGCAGCAAATAGTAAAGCGCAGAACATGTTTGCTCAGAATTACTGGTCTCACTATGGTCCGAACGGCGAGACTCCGTGGCAGTTCATGACGCAAGCAGGGTATCGGTACGATGTGGCGGGGGAGAATCTTGCAAAGAATTTCCTATATTCCAAGAATGTAGTGAATGCCTGGATGAACTCACCCAGCCACCGCGAGAATATTCTCCGTAAGGAGTTTACACAGGTGGGATTTGCGGTGGTAAATGGTACGCTCGGTGGAGAACAGACCACGCTTGTAGTTCAGATGTTTGGTAAGCCATCGGTCACTGCCAAACAGAAAACGCAGAAAACTTCCTCACAAAAACATACGGCAAAAAGTAGTTCCGTCCTCGCCGAGTATACGCGAGCGGAGGTATCGACAAAACCAGCGCCAAAGATTCAGCTCCCGTTTACTTCGCCGCAGCTCGCTTTTGGTTTCCTTGTCTTTCTGCTCTGTGTGTTTGCGCTCGACTTTTACATGGCATCAAAGTTCAAGCTCGTTCGCATGCACGGTAAGAGTCTTGCACACTTCATCTTCTTAGTTGCTGTCGCTGCCGCAACCATACTATTATTAGTCAACGGATCGATTCTTTAAGAAGTATATATATGAAGGGCCATATACAGAACGCGATCAAAGCCGAACTGACCGAGAGTTTTATCGACTATCTCGCACTCGTTACCGGCACGGCATTCTTTTTTATGTTTCTCTCATTTTTTCAAGGGCAGCGGCTCGCAAGTTATATGACCGTTGTTGTGTTTTCGTGTTTCTATGCCATCTGGGGAATCTGGCATCACGCACGAGAAGAGACGCTCCATATGAAAAATGTGCTAGAATACATCTTGATTAGCTTGGGCGTATTGCTCTTAGTTACAGCATTATTCACATTCTAACTATGAAGGGAATCGTACTCGCGGGAGGTCGCGCCACACGGCTCAGACCGCTCACCAAGATAACTTCAAAACAACTGCTTCCGGTCTACAACAAACCGATGATCTACTATCCGATCGAGACCTTAATCAAGGGTGGGATCAAGAACATTCTCATCATTGTTGCTCCTGAGTACGCGGGTCATTTTCTTAATCTCCTGGGATCTGGGAAGAACTTTGGCGTAAAGTTCACATACGAAATTCAAGAAGAGCCACGAGGTCTCGCCGATGCGTTCATTGTGGGAAAGCAGTTTATTGGTAAGGACAATGTCGCAATGATCCTTGGTGATAACATTTTTGACTATGATTTTGGCCCAAGCATCAAGAGCTTCAAGGGTGGTGGAAAGATCTTTGCAAAGAAGGTGCATGATCCTGAGCGATTTGGCGTCGTAGAGTTCAACGAGAAGGGGAAGGTAATCTCAATCGAGGAAAAACCAGAAAAGCCAAAAAGCGATTACGCAGCTGTTGGAATGTATATCTTTGATAATCGCGTAGTTAAGTTTGCCGAGGAGCTGAAGCCATCGGATCGAGGCGAGGTGGAGATTGTGGATCTCCATAACGAATATCTCCGTCGTGATGAGCTCGAGGTAGATGTTATCGATGGAATCTGGGAAGATGCCGGCACCTTCGATAGCCTCCTTCGCGCCGGAATCTACTGGAAAGAGAAGCCAAAAGACCCCTCCGAATCCTAACTCCCACAGAATTTGTAAACATCACTATCTTATAGTATAATTCGCTCATGTCAGAGCGATTTGTGCCCTCCACTGCCCACGAACCAAAAACTCCATTCAAGTTGGATCCTGTCCCGGATGGAGCAGCTCGTGGCTGGAGAATACATCTCGATGGGAATCCTATCGCCACACACGCTTCTTCGATGGAGTTGTTGCAGGAGAAGATGGGTATCCGAGTTAAGTATGGACATAAGGGATACGACAGACCGGTCATTAAGGAGGCCGGAGGTGGCGGATCGGTGACGATCCCATACCACGTCGCACCTGACGGACATCTGTATATCGGTGTTGTACGAGAGCAGAGAGATCTCATGGGTGGTAAGGTCTGGAATGCGCCTCGTGGTTTTATGAATCCGGGTGAGCAACATTTTCAGACAGCGGTGCGAGAGTATACCGAGGAGACCGGACACCATGTGCCCGAACAACGAATCAGAGAGCTCAATGGCTTGCCAACGAATCCAAACAGTGCATTCTTTGATACCTCTGGAGAGAATGAGGGTGTCAGGTTCTATGCGATCAAGATCCTTCAAGACGAACTCTGTGCAATCGATGATGACGTGCAACATCCGCAGTTCGCCTTTGATCCAGCGCAACTCGAGGCCGTTTCAGCGGTAGCGAAAAAAGTTATGGAAACCACCTTTGTCCCGGTGGAATACGCCCTTCAGCTCGCAGACCAGTTTACGGTCGTAGGTGTTGGACGACTGTTTATGGAGCTTGTACTCTCAGGCGAAATTGATCCAAGTATCTACGCCCCAAAGAAATAACTATTTCCCCTTTCCTTTTGTAGCCCGTAACTCTACAATGAGTGTATGGATATTACACAGATTCTTATTTCGGTCACACTCTCGGTAACCACGATCTTCATGATTCTGATCGGGTATCAAGTGATTAAGATTCTGCAGGAGGTTCGGGAAAGTCTTACAAAGATTAATCGCGTTGTCGAGAGTTTTGAGAAGGTCGGATCTGGTGTTGAGAATGGATTCAATGAGGTTATGGGGTTTGTCGGGGGAATGAAGAGTGTCTTCAAGGTGCTTGAAATTTTTAGAAAGCGAAAAGAGTCTCAACAGGGCGATACCTATGGAGAAACACCATAATCCATCTAACTTCTGGTTCGGATTTTCCTTAGGCGCCGTAATCGGTGCAGCGGGTATCTACTTCTTTGGCACAAAGAGTGGCCGCACAAATCTCCAGAAGGCGATGGAACTCACCGAAGATCTTGAGAAGACCGTCGAGTCGGTGCTCGGTGGGGTAGGAGAGGAATACGTAGAAGGACTTGCTGGTTCCGAGGCTGTGGATCGAGATCGAGCTGAGACCGGGAAGGTGGTTTCAGAGAAGGAGTCGCTCGTACAGAGCCTTCTCAGAACCGCACTCGAGTATCTCAACACCAAACAGAAGGAGCGACGATTCGAGGTCCGACACGGGAAGATCGTTCACTAGTAAAATTACTCTTGCATTACGCCTAGTAGTGGTGTATAGTATAGGAGTTTTAACACAAACCCCGCCCATGCGGGGCATTTTGTTTGTTCTAAACACGATTGCCTCAATAGTTGTTATTCGCCACAACACGAGATGTCAAAACAGACTAACACAAACGATCAACCAAGAAAAGAGCTCCTGGTAGGAAAATCTGAACCAAACCTAGAAAAGCTGGATTTGATTGAGATTCAAAAAAATTCTTGGAACCAATTCCTTACCAAAGACCTTCGTCAGATTCTCGAAGAATTTTTCCCGGTACAGGACTACACTGGAAAAAAGTTTGAGTTAGAGTTTGAAGACTTTTACTTCGGCGATCCTCGATATCCACTCGAGCTTTGTCTTGCAAAAAAACTTACCTACGATGTTCCGGTTTACCTGAAACTTAAGCTTACGAATAAACGACTCAATCAGGAAAAGAAACAGGACGTGTACTTCTTCAATCTTCCAAAGATGACCGACCGAGGAACCTTTATCATTAATGGAATCGAGCGTGTTGTGATTAATCAACTTGTCCGAGCTCCAGGTGTTTACTTTACCGCAGAGATTGATAAGACAACCGGTCTTACGCTCTACAATGCAGAGATTCGACCGTACATTGGAGCATGGCTCGATATTACCATTAATAAAAATAACCTCATTGAGGTTAAGGTAAATAAGAAGCGCAAGTTCTTAGGATCTGCGCTTGTGAAGATGTTCGAAGGAGACAATCCAACTCAGATTCTCCATGCATTCAAAGATCTTGATCCAACCCTCGTAGAAAAATATATTCAGCCAACCTTAAAGAAAGACACCACGCAAAGCAAAAATGAAGCTATCTTAGAGGTGTACCGAAAGGTAAAACCCGGAGAGCCACTTATTCTTGAGAATGCGATTGAGACGATCAATAATCTCTTCTTTAATCATCGCCGATACTCACTTGCAGATGTTGGAAGATATAAGATGAACAAAAAGCTCAATCTTAACTTCAATATTGAGCGTGAAAATTACCTCCTCAAGAAAGAAGATATTATCGAAACCATCAAATACCTTGTCTCAATGACGAATGGTGAAAAGTCGTTTGATGATATCGATCATCTTGGTAACCGACGACTTCGAACCGTTGGTGAGTTGGTCGGAATGTATGGCATCCGTGTTGGAATGGTACGAGCGGAGCGTGAAATTAAGGAGCGAATGAGCTTGGTTGCAGGCGAAACAAATGTCGTTCCTTCGCAGGTTGTGAATTCAAAGCCATTAACCGTAGCGCTTAATTCATTCTTCCGAACCAGTCAACTCTCAACGATCGTCGATCAGACCAATCCACTTTCGGAACTCGATAATCTCCGAAGAATCACCGTTGGTGGACCGGGAGGAATCGAAAAAGAACGAGCATCATTCTCAATTCGTGATATTTCTGCTTCGCAGTATGGACGTATCTGTCCGATCCGATCGCCCGAAGGACCAAACATCGGTGTTGTGACCTACATGGCACTGTACAGCCGAGTGAATAAGTACAACTTCCTCGAAACCCCATATAAGAAGGTCGAGAAGGTGAAGATGGGTGGGAAGACCATTGCAAAGGTCACCGACACCATT
>CAZHVF010000036.1:0-6548 GCA_964535635.1 uncultured Gammaproteobacteria bacterium
CCGGTGGTTCTCCTGTTTCTGTGCTGATCGCGGTACTTGTCTCGATCTGGGGGGGCCGACTTGCACTGCATATCTTTTCGCGTATTCGTCGTACACAAGAGGATCGACGGTATCAGGAATGGCGGGCGCAGTGGCGGTTTTTTACGCTTCGTAGTTTCTTGCAGATCTACCTCCTTCAGGGACTATTGATGTTCGCAATCGCATACTCTTCGATCACCATCGTCCTTGCACAACTTCCGCAACTCACGGTCTGGACAGTCGTTGGAACCGTGGTCTGGTTTGGTGGCCTGCTCTGTGAGTCCATCGCGGACCGGCAGCTCGCAGTGTTCAAACGCGATCCAGCGAACAAGGGGAAGATTCTCCAGTCAGGACTCTGGAAATATAGTCGCCACCCAAACTATTTTGGTGAGATTTCGATGTGGTGGGGACTCTCAATTATTGGTGTGAGCATACTGCAACCATCGCTTCTTCTCAGTCCGGTCACGATTACTCTCCTCATTCGATTCGTTTCCGGCGTTCCTTTGTTGGAAAAAAAGTACGCCGGTCGGCCCGACTTTGAGGAGTACAAACGAAGAACAAGTGTGCTCATTCCATGGGCTCCGAAGAAATGAAGACCGCGATGGTAAGATATAATGTTTCATGAACGCACGGAAAAAATCATCGTCCTCGCTCCCCAATAACAAACGTGTCTGTGCGATTCTCGATACCGGAGCACAGTATGGAAAGGTTGTCGACCGCCGAGTTCGAGAACAATCGGTGGAGACAGTGATCATACCGATCGACACCTCGTGGGAAAAGTTGCAACACTTCGGTGCCGTCATTATTCCGGGCGGACCGGATGATCTCACGGCTGGTAATACACAACTCTGCGATCCGAGACTCTTTACCGACAATACGACTACTCCCGTTCTCGGAATCTGCCTGGGTATGCAGCTCATGACGCAGGCGCTCGGTGGCAACCTCGAGCGGCTCCCGACCCGAGAAGATGGACAGGAAACCATCACGATTGATACAAACTCACCACTTATGACCTCGCTCGATCCACAACAACCGGTTCTCCTCACCCATGGAGTAAGTGTCACAAAACCACCAGAAGGGTTTCGTATCACTGCGCGATCAGGTGACATCATTGCCGGTATCGAGGATTCGGAGCGGAAGTTTTATGGCGTTCAGTTCCATCCTGAGGTTGATCTCACCACTCACGGGAAGGAAATGATCCATAACTTTTTGTACGGAGTTGCGGGGTTTGAGGGAGATTTCACGATCGAAGATCGCGAAGAAGCAGCAATCCGGATGATTCAGGAACAGGTTGGTTCAAGCCCGGTCGCGCTCCTTGTGAGTGGCGGTGTCGACTCATCGGTTCTCGCCGCTCTTCTTGGGAAAGCACTTCCCGCAGACCAGGTGCATGCATTCCATTTTGACAATGGGTATATGCGAAAAGACGAAAGTGAAAAAGTGAAAGAGGCACTTGAGAATATTGGACTTACCCTTGAGGTTATTGATGCATCCGAAGATTTTTACCGAGCAGTTGGTGGTTCGGTCGACCCCGAGGTAAAACGAAAAGCAATCGGCGATGTGTTTCTTACCAAAGCTCGACAACTCATGATCGATCGTGGCTTCAATCCTCATGATGTATTTTTTGCGCAAGGTACCCTGCGTCCTGATTTGATTGAGAGCGCCTCTAAAGCCGCGAGTAGCAAGGCCGATGGTATTAAAACTCATCATAATGACTCACCACTCGCGCGCGAGTTTCGCTCTGCCGGCAGACTTACTGAACCGTTGCAGGAGCTCCATAAAGATGAGGTTCGTGACCTGGGCAAACAGCTCGGGCTTCCTGAGGAGCTTGTCTGGAGACAACCCTTCCCGGGACCAGGACTTGCGATTCGGATTATTGGTGCAGAATCGGTATATCAAATACCACATATTCCTACGGTAAATCTGTTAAAAAAATTCAGTACTCCAGAGATTCAAACGACGCTTCTCCCGGTAAAGACGGTTGGCGTCCAGGGCGATGAACGAAGTTATAAACATGTGGTTGCGCTCAGCGGCGAATCCGACTGGGATACGCTCTTCAAACTCGCGGGTGAAATCCCAAAAACTGCACATGGAGTGAATCGAGTTGTCTATGTGTTCGGAGACAAGCTTTCCAAAAATACACTTACTACAACAACCATTACCCGCCCCGAGAAAGAGGCAGTTGCACACCTCCAGGATGCCGACGACATCGTAAATCAAACACTCCTGAAGTATGGACTCATACAGAAGTTGAGTCAGGTTCCGGTCATCCTCACGCCGGTTGATTTTGGCGAGACCGGAAAACGGTCGATCGTGATTCGCACCTTTATTACCAATGACTTTATGACCGGTGTTCCGGCAGTCCCTGGTACTGAGTATATGCCGACCGAAGCCCTCCAAGAAATGGTCGATCGTATCATGCATGAGGTCCCCAATATTGCACGCGTCATGTACGATCTCACCGCAAAACCCCCAGGAACCACAGAGTGGGAGTAGTTAGAATGGGAGCGTAAGTGGAGCAGACTCATCGCCCTGTTCACGAAGATATTTTCCCCAGTCTACCTGAATCGAAACTTTTCCTCGCTCATTGAAGTACTTAATTTCATGGTGCTGCACACCATGGTCGAAGAGTTCCTTTGTCAGCGTTACATCATCGCCGCAGTAGCTCTTCAGCTCATCCATCTTTCCACTTCGATAGAACTCAATCGCCTGAAGACCATGGCCGCTCTTCTGTTTACCGAGCGTTCCCCACACAAGATCGTTCAATGAAAGCCTGCGACCAATACGCTCTTTGACATCGTCGATGATGTCGAAGGTCTTAAACTGCGTAACCTTTCCAGGGTAATACGCCTGTAACACCGGGAGATCGAAACTATTGATGTTAAATCCAATCACGATACTTGCGCGCTCCAGGAGCGGAAACGCGTTGTTGAGCTCCTGTTCTTCGAACATGAGAAGCTCGCCTTTTTCGTAGCTATACAGCCCGAGCACCGAAACGCCGAGATCACGGTTATCTCGTACTTCTCGAAATGTTTTTTTTGTTTCCAAATCAATAACGACCGGTGCGCGCATAATAGATATGACAAACTTAATTCGACTTCTTTCTCCGTGGAGCGTCGCGAAAGACCTCCATCTCTAACGCATGCGTAGACTCAACCTGTTCGGGAACCGTAAGTTGAACCAGTCCAAGTTCTTTCTGAAACTTTTCGTGCATCGACTCAAAAAACTTCATAAAAAGTTCTCGATCTTTCAGTTTTAAGTACTGTTGTTTTTCACGATAGAGCTGATCGAGTTTTCCAAGATTCCAGACCATCTCAATGAACTTTGAGTCCATCGCGCGAATGAGGGAGACATCGCCTGAAAGTGGTCGTATCTTGAAGTTCATCATCTTGATTTCATCAAGCATGATTGCGAGTGTCGGCTTGTTCAACACGACGGCTTGCTGGTACTGGCTGAGAAGGCTTGCGATGTCGAGTCGTTTCACATTTCTCCGGAAGCCTTTCATGGTGGTATAATTATGATATGCTCAGACAGAAATTGCAAGAAGACCAGCTGGCTGCATTGAAGTCAGGAAACAAAGAAGTTCTTGAGGTATTACGCTTCGTAATTGCAAAGGTAAAAAATCAAGAAATTGAAAAAAAGGCAGAACTGAACGACGATGAAACCGTGCAGGTCTTGAAGAAGGTCGTGCGCGAACTGAATGAATCAAAAGAAGCGGCGGAAAAAGGAAACCGTCAGGATCTTATTGATCAGAATGTAGCACAGATCAACATTCTTACGCCCTATCTCCCCGCTGAGCTGAGCGATGAACAGCTCGGAGCAGAGATCGATCGACTTATTGCAGCAAACAAGGACCTGTTTGAGACGAACAAAAAAGCGATTATCGGTCTATGTATGAAAGAACTTCGAGCAAAGGCAGATGGAACGCGTATCATGAAGATCCTCCAACCCCGCCTCGCATAACAGAAGGTCGCCACCTTCCCCTCGACCGGAAGACTATAATTGAGATATGAAAAAGCTCCGTCGAATTCTCATTGGCATAATTATTCTCTTTCTTCTTTTTTCACTGACAAAAAATCTCTTCGACTATCAACGCTCCTCACAGTTTTACGAGAGTTACAAAAAAGACTACGAGGCAGCGTCAAAACGGAATCTCGAACTCAAGACTCGCATCCTAAAATCGAAGGACCCGAATGAACTTGAGCGTACAATCCGCAACCGCCTCAATCTCACCAAGGACGATGAAATCGCCATTATGGTCCCTGAGCCGACATCGGTTCCAACCACACCTACCCCTTCTCCAGTTCCTCCATACCGTGAGTGGTGGGATACTTTTTTTAGCCTCTAAGTGGTATAATAAAGCATTCATACGGGGTAGTGTACGGTTGCACAGGAGGCTCATAATCTCCTAGGCCGTGGTTCAACTCCCGGCCCCGTAACACGCGCTTGGTTTTGCTACAATATGTTCATGAAAGACTTCTTGGTTTCTGTCATTATTCCGGTCTATAACGAAGAGCAGAATATTCAACCACTCCTCGATCGTCTCACTCCGGTGCTTGAGTCATATCGACACGAAATTATCATTGTTGATGATGGATCAACCGACCAGACGGCGGGCGCGATCAAGAAGCTTTTAAAAAAAAGGGAGCTCAAGTACATCGCGCTGCAACGAAATTTTGGTCATCAGATGGCGCTCTCATGTGGGTACGCTCATGCCGCGGGAGATGTGGTTATCTCAATGGATGCCGACCTTCAAGATCCGCCGGAGCTCCTCCCACAGATGATCGCAGCGTGGCAAGCGGGATCGATGATCGTCTATGCCCAACGGAACGAGCGAGAAGGAGAGTCTAAGATGAAACAGTGGACCGCCAAACTGTTCTATCGATTCATTAACGCACTTTCTGACACAGCAATACCGAGCGATGTTGGGGATTTCAGACTCCTCGATCGGACGGTGGTGGATTTTTTGAACGGCCTTCCCGAACAGTCTCGTTTTTATCGTGGACTGGTGGCGTGGGGAGGATTTCCGTCGACCGCAATTCGCTTTAAGCGTGAACGTCGCCTACAAGGACGCACTCATTACACACTGTCAAAGATGATGAACCTCGCGCTTGACGGTGTCACATCCTTCTCTGTTCGACCATTGCGTGCAGCGACCCTCCTGGGATTTTGGTCAGCTATTCTTGGATTTCTCGGCATCATCTATGCGCTTATCGGAAAGTTTTTGCGACCGCCATTCTTCCCCCATGACTGGGTGACGGGCTGGACAGGACTGTTCGTGGGAATTATGTTTCTTGGAGGGATTCAACTGCTTACCATCGGTATCATTGGTGAATATATTGGTAAAATCTTCACACAAGTGCAACAACGCCCACGCTATATTGTGAAAGAAACAGTAAATCTATGAGGTTCGTTGGACTCCTTCTCGTAGCGGTTGGTCTCGGTCTCCTCTTGTTCGTAGGGGTTACGTTCTTTCAAGACTCACATAAAGTACTGTCGCCGGTCCCTGAACAAAGTGGTGTGAAGGTGATTTTTGTCACTCCCACTCCATAATAAACCTCCTTACGACCCCAGTTTCAGCTCGAAGAGTGACCCGTGATTTCCGAGGAACAGGACATCGATAATCTTCAGAATGAGGAATGAGGAAATGAACAGAACAAAGCCAACGATTGCAAACCGGAGCGTCGCTTGGGCTTTCTTTATTTTTCCTGGATCTCCAAATGAAGTGAGGTACTGAAATGCACCGGTGATGATCATGACCAGCAGCGAGAACACGATCAGCGTTGAGAACATAAAAACAACATTCCCGAAGATAACCTCAAAGCACTGTAAGGTGGGAATACCATCGACAACGCATGATCCCCAGTCCCGTACGCCCTGGGCGTAGACGGGAGCCGCAAGTCCAATCATGTATTACAAAAGACTTGGTAATGTAAGCGGGCACGAAATTCCGAAACAGATCTTCTGTTGGAATACGACATTCTCCAGTGTCCAGACGATCGCGAGTACAATCACGATCATGAGTACTCCAACGATCGCGGCTTGAATCTTATCTCTTGCTTTCTCTACGCCACCCTTGTCACCACCGGAGGTGATCCATGCCAATGCTCCGAGTAAGAGATAGAGAAGCGCCATGATACCTGCAACAACAAAGAATGCTCGAATGATGAAGGTGAGTAGATCTCCAATTGATGGAATCGAAAATCCAAGCGCATTTTGATCGACCGTCACTTCATTCGCTGCCGGTGCTGCAAATACGGCACCGTATGCGGTAAGGTATGTAACGGCGGTTAGGGATAGAGCATTTAGTTTTCTCATAGGTAAGTAAATCGTAGTTCAATTCAGATTCGCTGTCAAGCTCATTACAGAAATCTAATCCTCGCGCGGTCGATACTGGAGCGCCTCTGCGATATGGGAGCGCTCGATCGTGTCCTTCTCCGCAAGATCTGCGATCGTCTGACTCACCTTAATAATCTTGAAGTAGGTTCGCGCCGACAATGAAAATTTTTGAATTGCATCGCGGAGCATAAGCA
>CAZHVF010000037.1:0-5663 GCA_964535635.1 uncultured Gammaproteobacteria bacterium
CAATGGCATGCCGGCACTCGCCTCTCATCTGAAGAGAGTATTTGAGGAGTATGGATCAGCGGTTCAGATCACCCCGGCATTACCGCCCCATCACCATCGATTTCACCGAATCTTTTTATTAAATGTAGAGCTCAAACGAACAGAGATAATGAATCCTCGGTCACACGTAACAGAACTTCTCCTCTTGCCCCAGCAGAAGCATCCGAAACGTTCTTCAGGATCTCGACAGATTCGAAGAGTCTGTGTTTCGCAAGATGTAATGAATGAGGAACAACTTCAGAAACTACTCTGGTATTCGCTTTCAGATGACAGCTCTCCGTTTCTCGACCTCAGAACGAACGTATTTCATCGTCCGCACGTACGACCACCGACCCGCACAACTCCCCGAATTTCTCCTCGTTCGCTCAGTGGGATCATCGCGCTTTGCTGCATTGTTGCGGTGGTTCTTGGATTTCTTATACCGCTCATCATCGCGACACAAATAAATACTCGGCTCCTTATTCAGACAGTACAACGCAACCGATCTCAGGACCTCACCGACGAATCAACCGCACATACGCTCACTCAAACAGCACAGACTCTGTACATTCCCGCGCGCCCACTCTACTCACTGTTTTCCATCTCCCTGTTCGCCGATAACTACCTGCGGTTCAACGTGGCATCTCATAACTACTTTTCACAACGTCGACAACTCGCCCGCGAAGGTCAGTGGATTTCTACTTGGATTCAAAATCCTGCTCGAGCGAATGCAACCACTCTACAGATGGATCTTGAGACGCTCGGCTCTTCGTATCTCGCACTTTCGAAAGTCATCGATGAAATGAGAGCCACATTGCCAGCAAATGAAAACGCCAAAACACTCGACACCGCGCTTCTTCACGAATCGGCGACTGCGAAAAAAATCGTTCAAGCGATCCCGCTCATGAAGGGATTTCTCGGACTCACCGGCGAGCAGTCGATTCTCGTCATCGTGACGGACAGCAATCGACTCCGTGGAATCGGCGGCACAATTCAGTCGATCGGCACTGTGTCTGGGTCGGGACAGTCCGGCTGGCAATCACACTTTTACAACAGCCAAGAACTCATAGCGCCAGCAGATATCGAGCAACTTTCATCGATTCTGACCACCTTCGCTCCTGCAGAGGCAACGGTGTTACAGGACTCCTCGCTCTCGGTCGACCTCTACGACCTCAAAGACAAACTGCTCGCCCGCATTCCACAACTTGCCTCAGTACCGAAGCCAACGATAACAATCCTCCTCACAACACCCGGTGTTCAAACGCTCCTCTCCTCGTTTCCTGATATTACGGTACAGGGCGACACCTTCAGTTCTACAAACTTCGGAATCAAACAACAACTCTACGCAAACCAATCATTATTGATTCCACTCCTCTTTCGACAGCTTTTTGATACGCTCGGCACAGTCTCGACCGAACAGCTCTTGAATGATATGATCACGCTGTTCGATGAGAAGCAGGGTGCCATCCTCACTACAAACAGTGCACTTCAACAACAACTCGATCAGCTGTACTGGTCTGGGAAGACGATTTCTCCAAGTTGTGTGAATGCGCAGATTCCCTGTATTAACGACTATCTGTTTACTGCAGATCAGGATCTTTCAAATAGAACAACGAGTTCATATGTTCAAAAACAGGTTCATAAATCGGTACGCATGTCTGACAAGAAAAACGTTTCAAGTACCGTCAGCGTGAGATGGAACAATACATCCCCGCTTCCAACAGAACAAGGAGGAGTATACCGCGTCTACACCCAACTCCTGCTTCCCGGAAATGCCCAGATACAGCAGATCACGAAGAACGAAACGGTACTCGAACACTACGATTCTCTTCATGGAAAGTTCCTAATCTTAGGACTCTACCATGAAGTTGAGCCTGGTAGGACTTCGACGATTTCGGTCACCTACACCATCCCTAAAAAACTGAAGCAGCGTACGCATTACCAGCTGATCACACAGAAACAACTCGGAAGCCCTTCACTCCCGATGTCCGTCACGATCGGGGCTCCTACAACGTACACCGTGACCAGTACGAATATCGATCAGGTTGTAAACAACTCCACCATCACCTATAATACTATTCTGAACACCGACAAATTATTCTTTGTCGAAACACAAAAAAAATAATTCTATGAAAACCGAGAAAACAGCAAAACTCCATCTTCAAGCAACGCCTCGAGAACAGTTTGGAAAAAAACTCAAAAAAGTTCGTCATCAAGGTTTAATTCCTTCCAATGTCTTTGGGCCTGGATTCACCTCAGCGTCAGTCACCGTTGTCTCGAAAGACTTTCTCAAAACCTACAAAGTTGCACGAGAAACCGGTGTGGTATACCTAGACCTTAATAAAGAAGCTGTGCCGGTACTCATTCGACACATACAGCGGCACCCACTATCCCACGAGATCATCCACGTAGACTTCAGAAAGATCGATCTGAAGCAGAAAATTGAGGCACTTGTGCCGTTGAAGACGGTGAACGATAGCCCAGCCGTTGCGCAAGGTGGCGTACTTCTCACCCAGACCGATAAGGTAACCGTTGAGGCTCTTCCTGAAGAAATGCCTCAAGAGATCGAGATCGATCTCAGCGTCCTCACCGAGGTCGGGTCAGAGCTTCGAGTGAAGGACCTTCCAACCTCAACAACTTATCAAATCAAGGACGAGGCAGATAAAGTACTCATGTCAGTTATTGCACATAAGGAAGAGAGCGTTACACCTGAAACTACCGTCGCAACTCCTGAAGTTCTCACCGAGAAAGAAGGTGAAGCGACCACAGAAGAAGGAGCAGCTGCTCCAGCAGAAAAGCCTGCAGAAGAACCCAAGAAAGAGTAATCTCCTTTATCGCCTCCATCTGTCCTATCCTCGTCTTTCTTGCTCAGATGTCGTCGTGCTAAATCCAGCTTCGTATGGTACAATTTAGGTATGAGCATAATCAAAAGTGAATTTTCTTTAGCACTCAATCAGGTCGCAACAGAGCGTGGGATCTCTCCAGATGATGTTATCGCATCAATCGAGACCGCTATCTTAGCCGCATACCGAAAAGAAATGCACCAAGCTCCACTCGCAGAGGGTGAAGACGACGGTGTAACGGTCAAGGTAAATCGCGATACCGGTGAGGCTCATGTCTACAAAGAAGAAAAAGACATTACTCCTCCAGGATTCGGTAGAATCGCTGCACAGACAGCAAAACAGGTTATTCTTCAAAAAATTCGTGAAGTTGAGAAGAAGACAATCGTCTCACATTACATGGGGCAGGTCGGAACACTCATTAAAGGTCGAGTAATCAGATTTGACGGTTACAATGCGTATGTTGACATCGGAAAGGTTGAGGCGATTCTCCCCCGCGATGAACAGATTAGAAATGAGTCCTACAGTGTAAATACTCAACATGTCTTCTTACTCAAGGAAATTGGAGAAGATAAGTTTGGAAATTCTCGAATCATCGTTTCTCGAACCTCCCCCCTCCTTCTTACTGAGCTATTCAAAAAAGAGGTTCCTGAGATTGCCAACAACACCGTTGAGGTGAAGGGCGTCGTTCGAGAGCCAGGTGAACGTGCGAAAATTGCAGTATATAGCTCGCAGGGAGGCGTTGATCCCGTTGGTGCTTGTGTTGGACAAAAAGGTGTTCGTGTACAGATGGTAACCAACGAACTTGGTGGCACCGAAAAGATCGACATCATTCAATGGAATGCAGACCAGTCTAAGTTTCTCGAGTCTGCGCTTGCGCCAGCAAAGATCGACTCAATTGAGCTTTCTGGCCAGAGAGCAAAGATTACTGTTCAGGAGGATCAAGCACCTCTTGCAATCGGACGTGGAGGAGTTAATGTAAACCTTGCCTCAAAGCTCACTGGATTTGAGATCGACATCGAACAGATTAAGTCGGCCACAGTTCCTGAGTCAGTACCAACGCAGGAGGAACCAGTAGCCGAAGAGCCAGCCGAAACTCCACAGGAAGCTGTAGAGACCACGGCTCCAGAGACGCCTGTTGAATCTGAGGTATCGGTAACAACCGAACCATCACTAGAAACTCCGTCTGATATACCCTCAGAAGAACAACCTACCACAGAAGAGCCGTCTGCGTAATCCGCAAACGGAGTCTGCGATGTCTGTTCTTATTTGAACTATGCAACCACGCTCGCCTATTGTCACCATTCTCGGTCATGTAGATCACGGGAAAACCACACTTCTGGACTTTATTCGAAAGTCCAACGTAACCGAACAAGAACACGGTGGAATAACTCAGCGAATCGGAGCCTATGAAATTGCTACTGGCATCACTGGCTATGCAACCGACCGTATCACCTTCATTGATACTCCTGGACACGAAGCCTTTACGAAGCTCCGCTCCCGTGGCGCAACGGTCGCCGATATCGCGCTCCTTATCATCGATGCGAAAGATTCACTAAAACCACAGACCGTGGAGTCTATCTCTCATATTAAAGCGGCAAAGATCCCGTATATTGTAGTTCTGAACAAAACCGATCTCCCCGATGCGAAACCCGATAAAGTGAAGCTCGATCTTCTCAAACATGAGGTTCTCGTCGAAGGTAAAGGAGGAGATGTTCCGGTAACGCAGATCTCTGCAAAGACCGGACACGGGGTACCGGAGCTTCTCGAGTCAATTCTCTTGATCGCTGCCGATCAGAAACTTACCTTCGATCCGACAGCCGCGCCAGAAGCCTTCATTATCGAAACGAAAAAAGATCGACGAGGATCGGTAGTCAGCGCCATCATCAAAAATGGCACGCTTCAGAGAGGTCAGACAATCTACGCCGGTGGCAATAAGGCGGTTGTCCGATCCTTAATCTTAGATAACGGCAAGCAGGTCGACAGCGTCACTCCTTCTACACCATTCGAACTCCTCGGATTTACCGAACTGCCAGAGGTTGGTTCAAGTATTTCGACCGTCGAACAGGTAAAGACACCAGAAAAGACCGAGACACAGCGAAAGACGATCAACTTCCAAGACCTCTTTGCAAAGGAAGAGGGAAAGAAGCTTTCGATCGTACTCAAAGCAGACACCCAAGGCTCACTCGAAGCAATCAAGCACTCGATGAGCGAAAGCAAGAACTTAGACATTGTGTTAGCGAGTATTGGAGAGCTATCCAAATCGGACATATTCCTGGCTAAGTCAACGAAGTCCATCGTAATCGGGTTCAACACAAAGCCATCGAACGAAGTAAAGGATCTTGCGAAGCAGGAAAAGGTGGCGATTAAGACCTATTCGATCATCTATGAACTTCTTGAAGAACTAACCGAGGTGGCCGATCTCATCCGTGAAAAAGAAGAACATGAGAAGAGTATTAAGGGTGAGGCAAAGGTGCTCGCAACCTTTGTGATCGGTGACGAAAAGATCTTTGGAGTTCGGATTAATAAAGGGAAGGCGAACCTCAACGACGGGGTTCAGCTCTACAGAGATAATAAGCCTGTAGCAAAATCGACTCTCAGCTCACTTCGTATCCATGCGAAACCTGTTGAGGAGGTCAAAAAGGACCAAGAAGCAGGAATGCTCTTTGATCCAAGCATTGACATTCGGGTGGGAGATGTGATAAAATTTATCCTATAATATGAATCCAGCCCGCTCGCAGCTCGAAAAAGTCATTGAGATTCTTCAAAATAACAACTCCGGCGTTATCTGCCTTCCAGAGAACC
>CAZHVF010000038.1:0-3350 GCA_964535635.1 uncultured Gammaproteobacteria bacterium
CTATCGAGCGCTTCTATCATCATCTATTCCGATCAGATGTGCATGCCGTTCAACTCCTGACCGAACTTGGGCTCCGTTCACAACTCAAATTTTACCCCGCAAAAACCAGTGTTCTTACCGGGAAGAGGCTTTTTCCGTTTTCATCTCCAATCGATCTTCTGCAGTTTTCAGCGCTTTCTTTTTTCGATCGGATCCGGCTCGGATACGCACTTTTCCAGCTAAAATTCCTTCCGCAACACATGAAGGAACTTGATGCGATCAGTGCTACCACCTGGCTGAAGCAACATGCAGGTTCTGCCGCATACAACACGCTCTGGAAGCCACTTCTCGTTGGGAAGTTTGCGAACTATGCATCTACCGTACCCGCAGCTTGGTTGCGAGATCGACTTCGAGACCGGTCGTTCGATCTCGGATACCTGGATGGGGGAGCCCAGACCTTGTTTGACGCACTTCTAAAGCAACTGAAGAAACAACAAGTCACAGTTCGCTATGGGAGCTCGGTGAACGCTGTCAAGGAACTCGACGATTGGGTTCAGGTTCAGGTAGGGAATCGTACAGCGCGATTTGATCGCTGTCTCATAACGACTGTCTCGCCGATTGCCAACCGACTCATCACCTCTCCGGTATCGCCAAGCATAAAGAAACGACTAGATCAACAAGACCAGCTTGGAGCTGTTTGCCTACTACTTGAACTTGATCGTGCTATTCAGAACCAGTACTGGGTGAATATCTGTAACCCTTCATCTCCGGTGTTAGTCATGGTAGAGCACACCAACATGATCTCACCCGAACGATATGGAGGGAATCATTTGGTATATCTCGCTAACTACATTCACAGAACTAAGCCAGGGTACCGACAAAGCGACGAAGAGATCATTTCTTCATACACTTCCATTCTTAAACAACTCAACCCTTCCTTCTCTCATACATGGATACAGAAAGCTACCGTATCTCGATCACCGCGAGCCCAAACAATTTTTGGCCTTCACTCATTTGCGAGTCGGCCACCCCACCAGCTAACAGATCGAATTTTTCTGGGGAACATCGATCAGATGTATCCACATGACAGAAACTTCAATCTCGGTGTGGAGATGGGGGAAAAACTTGCTACACTATTATCATGAAAATTATTTCTGTATCAAGCCTTGCACTACCAGAGGTAAAGGTGATTCGATACAAGCGCTTCACTGATAATCGAGGTTACTTTACAGAAACATTTAATAAAGCTGAGTTTGCGGAAAACCCTGAGCTATCATTCTTGAAGAACACTGAGTTTGTACAGGTAAACGAGAGTTACTCATATAAACATACCGTTCGTGGGCTTCACTTTCAGTGGTCGCCCTACCAAGGCAAACTTGTACGAACCGTACTTGGGCATATGACCGATCTGGTCATGGACATCCGTAAGGGGTCCCCGCAATTTGGAAAGATCATCAGCTACGATCTCCCTGCAGATCAACGGAGAGACTATGGCGAACTTATTTGGATCCCGGTTGGGTTTGCACATGGCGGATTCTATCAAGAAGAATCACAGATCGAGTATCTCTGTACGAGTAACTGGAATCCTCAGTCGGAGGCGGGAATTTCACCGCTCGCTGCTGACATTGACTGGTCACTCTGTGACACATCTCTTCGATCAATATTTCAGGAAATCGTCACACACGAACATCTGATGAGTGCAAAGGATAAGGATGGCTTCACAGTTGAACAGTGGTCTCAGAATCCAAATTCGCAGCAGTTTCAGTACCAGCCCTAAACCTTCTGGATAATCGCGATCAGCGTAAGTCCCCGAGGTACACCGCCGAGCCAAGCCTCAATTCGCAATATTCCATCGAGAACGATTCGAAGGGTTCGTGATAGAAGCGACTGGTTATATCGAAACTTTTCCTCAATCGGTCGGTGCAGAATACGTTCATAGAAGTAATACATCACGTACCCAATCATATTCCACTGCCAGTATCCAACCGCAGAGCTGCGTGCTAATTTGCTTAGCTGTTTACTCAGCATGGATCGGTCATAACGACGAAAATGCCCCCAGGCAGTATCTCGCTTACCAAACAGGTGCATATGTGCAGGAACGGTAATGACCAGACACCCTCCAGGAGCTACAAATGAGTAGAGATTTTGAAGCGCAGTAGTATCGTCTTCTATGTGTTCGATTACATCTGAGGCGATGACGACATCGTAGATTGGTTTGCCGCGCAAAGTGGTAATATCACCTTGTTTCAGAAATACGCCTTTGAGTCGGTGGTCCTGACGCATTTGATGGACTTGACCCTTTTCCAGCTCAATGCCCGAAACCATAAAGCCTCGGTCCTTAAAAAATTTGAGCACGAGTCCATTCCCAGCTCCTATATCAATCAGAGAGCCTGTGTGAATGGGGAGTTTCTTGAGAATAAACCGCGCGAGATTCGTTATTCGAAGATCGTACTCAGAGGAGACGAGCGTTAGCTGCTGAGTTGAGAGGTCCTTCATTTTTTATCTTGATATCGTTTGATGTCTGCCTCAACCATCATTTTCACTAATTCGGGAAAGGCAACTTTTGGTGTCCAACCTAATTTAGCCTTCGCCTTATCCGCCTTACCAAGAAGGTTTGGCACCTCTGCCGGTCTTTTGAATCGGGGATCGATGGTGACATAGCTCTTCCAATCTGAAATACCGGCTGCGGAAAATGCAAGCTCCACAAATTCTTGAACCGTATGGGTCTCTCCGGTAGCAACAACATAGTCGTCCGGCTCATCCCCCTGAAGCATGAGATGCATCGCCTCAACGTAATCACCGGCAAAACCCCAGTCCCGCTTTGCCTCAAGATTACCAAGTCTTAGTTCCTTTTCTAGACCGTGCTTAATCTTAGCAACGCCATCGGTGATTTTTCGGGTCACAAATTGAATTCCTCGTATTGGCGATTCATGATTGAATAAAATACCATTACACGCGAACAGTCCAAACGACTCTCGATAGTTGACCGTCATCCAGTATGCATAGACTTTTGATACCCCATAGGGACTTCGGGGATGAAACTGCGTATTTTCATCCTGATATCCATTTTCTATTCCCGTCCCGAACATTTCAGACGTTGATGCTTGATAGAACTTTGTGATGGGGGAAAGTAGCTTAATTGCATTGAGCATGTAGAGAACTCCGAGTGAGTTTACCTCTGTAGTATGCTTTGCCTGCTCCCAAGAAGATCCAACAAACGACTGAGCTGCGAGGTTGTACACTTCGTCGGGTCTCACATGTTTAATCACTCCCATCAAGGAAGATTCATCGGTAAGGTCTCCTTCGACGAAGTTAATTTCTTTCGTGACACCAAGATAGTCTGTGTTTTGAAAATTCGGGTTTGAGTAGCG
>CAZHVF010000038.1:3450-5551 GCA_964535635.1 uncultured Gammaproteobacteria bacterium
AATATCATAGAATATAGCATGCTGAAGAAATTTACAACGTTTATCAAGCACCCTACCAGCATACATGTCCTCATCAATACACTCGGAAACTATCTGAACACCGCCTTTACTGCAGTTTTCGCGCTCATACTCGTTCGCATCATGACGCCTGTTGAGTACGGAGTTCTCGGAGTTCTCCTTGGGATTTCATACGTACTTGCAAATGTTTTTGATTTCGGAACAACCGCCACGATCTATTCGTATTTTCCACAACTCCGGGAGCGAGATCATCCTTCGACAATGAGCTTTATTAAGACGCTTTTTCTCTTTCAGACGGTCTTCGCAGGTGTTGCGATTATCGCACTTGGGTTGTCGTTCCAATGGTTAGACAATGTGTTTTTTAAAACCGGTAGCGATGCATCCATAACGATCGTTCTATTCTTTGGAGTACTCCTGTTTATCTGGCAAAACTTCGCAACAAACGTCCTCCTTGCTGCAAAACAGTTTATGAAGGTGAATATCTATGTGAATCTCTCAAACGCGGTGAAACTTATCGGCCTCGTGTACCTTTGGAGAACATCACAGGTGAGCTCATACTCAGTTCTTGCGATGTTCGGGATAGTTGGATCATTCGGATTTATTATCCCGTTACTCTTGGAGAACCGATCCGTACTTGAACGCGTATGGTCATCAAAGATTGACCGTTCCGCATTGAAACTTCGGTATACCGTTACCTATTTTGCGTCAATGCAGCTCTACAACCTTGCTCAACGAATGGATCTGTTTCTCCTTTCATACTTTGGACTTCGACATGAGCTCGGCTACTACACACTGGCTCAGAAGATTGCCCTCACAATCGCAACTTTCTCGGTGAGTGTTACTCAAGTACTTTCACCACTGTTCTCACGAGCTGAGCGGAAGAGTGATGTTCGAAAGCTCCTTAAGCCAAGCTTTCTCTACCTCTCAATTCCGGCAGTCATGTATCTATTGTTATCAGTAACTCCGGACTGGATTTTTCAGTTATTTTTTACAGAAAAATTTATTATTGCCTCTCATGTGGCAAAACAACTCGCACTCCCGTACATCATCTTCACCTACGAAAATATGTTGTTTTTGTTTACGCTCTATACCATCAAACAACCAAAGTATATGCTAATCACAAACTTCATCTTTTTTCTCGGAATGACCGGAGGTTGTCTTGCACTCATCCCTGAATTTGGAATACAAGGACCGATTTGGACGCTGACCGGCACCGTGACACTTTCGACCATTATCCTATTATTCATCACATCGTATGAGTACAAAAAACTCCCACAGTAACATCGCGTGCGTCATACCAACTCTTCATAATCGAGAAGGGGTGCTCCAGCTCATCACTGATCTTAAGGAATACCATCCGTCAACTCCCGTCATTGTAGTGAATAATAATAGAGATTCATTTCCGGCAACGATGGATCATCCATCGCTCATCGTTATTGAAGAAAAACGTAATACCGGATTTGCAAAAGCATGCAACGATGGTGCTCGAGCGGCTGAAAAATATTTTCATGCGAAGTATCTCGCATTCATCAATGATGATATTCGATTTTCTCAGCCATGGCTTGATGAGTGCACCGAAGAAATGGAGAAGCGGAAGTGGTTTGCAACCACGCCGCTCATTAAGCAAACCGATGGATCACCTGAAAATGTCGGTTATCGGGTTCTCCCACAGGGAAAAGTTCTACTCACCAAATCACTAAACGGTAATTCATCTGATCTCGATGGGCTGACCGCCGCAGCGCTCGTCGTTCGGCAGGATGTATTTGAGAAACTGCATGGATTTGATGAACGGTTTTTTGCATACCTCGAAGATGTCGATTTTTTCTTGCGGGCAAAAAAACATGGCTATCGATTTGGCACGACGCAGTCGGTTTCGGTCGTTCACCGTGGACAAGGCACCTCATCGTCGATGCCAGTGCGAAAGCGATGGCTCGATCTGCGAAACTGGTATCTTCTCATGTTTAAGAACTGGGACATGCAGACCCTTATGAAATACTTTCCTCAGATCTTCATTGAACGACTACGAAATCTTTCAGGGCTCTTGAAGGCACTACTCGGTTTTGCGAAATAGATAGAAGATCGT
>CAZHVF010000039.1:0-5530 GCA_964535635.1 uncultured Gammaproteobacteria bacterium
CCGCTTGCCTACTGCGGGGCGGAGAACACGTTCGATTCCCCGGTACCGACCACGGTCCATTTGGCCCACCAGTTCAACCTCAACAACCTACGCCAAGATTCTCTGCGTCCTTTGGTATGGGCGACTTTCCAGGCGCGAGATCTAATCCTTTTGGAGGAACTTCGAAGCTGGAGAACGGGGTTCGAGTAGATCCATTTGAGGAAGACTTGCTCGATCTCACCAGTACCTTCGAAGGTGTTGGGCCGTTCCAGGACGTGATAGGGCAGATAGTGAACGACTGGAAGGGGACGGCGCGTGTACGCGAATTGCTCAAATTCGGAGCGAACTACCATGAATTTGGTGGCGTGCGAGAAGCACTCATGAAGTTTGATGAGAACATTGAGGTCCGAACAGTCTCAGTACAAGGAAAACGTAAAGTCATCCAAGGTGATTTGATGGGGATTATTAATCGAAGATCGATCGAGGAGAAAACCTTTTTTGATTGCGTTGTGATTACGGACGAAGGACCGACGTTAGTTACCCTGCGTCGAGTAGAGGATGGGTTGTTGTATCGATTTAGAAATGGATTCGCGCCAAGCCAAACACACAAGCGCACAATCGAAGAAGTAGTAATCCCAGCCTGCAAGAAATAATCACTACTTTGGCGTGTTAGCAGCACGCCTTTTAATCTCCTCAGCAAGCGCTCGGGAATACATCGCAAAGACGTTATGAACTACGTCAGGATTGGACACTACTGCTCCGATTGAAGGATTTGGGAGACGCCCCGTTTGCGCCTGCTCGATAAGTCTATCCGCAACTGGAGCAAGCACTGTGCGTAGTGCACAGGTATCCTCGGTCACATCTGCATTACCAACTTGTAATAATGCCACCGGACGAGCATCATTGACCGGGCGAAAAAAAGCAACAATAGTACTTCCTCGCTCATGTCCAACCCATACTGTATCAACTGCTCCAAACACATGATGGTCTATTGGTATGTGGGCAAACTCTGTTGTGCCAGGTCTGGGAAACTGCATTACTCCAGGGATGAGATCCTCTCTAAATGCTTGTAAGCCATGTCGGACTCCAAGACCTCTCCCACGAATCTCTCGTTCTGATACCGATCCCATACCCGGATTATAGTACTCTGACCGTCATCGTCAAGAGATTTCGTTATTCAGAGCTTTCCCGCTCGTGGCGTGCGAACTTCTTGCATACTCCGGTATTTGGTGAGCGACTCTTCCCTCTGTACATTTTTTTACATTTCTTCTTGGAGATCTGTGGAGTAGATTTCGCGCTATTGAATTCGATCGAATAAACGTCTGTCTCACCAACGTCAACTTGATCAATAACTCCTTCAAACTGTTCCCAAGTATCGTTGTCTCTGGATATCTGTGCAACGGTAATGCGATACGGGCCAGGACTTTGTTTGGTAATTGATAGGGTATAGCTTCCTTGTGGTGCATTTGGGACAACAAGTATCCCGTCATCCTCAGAATATGTTTCATTCTGGTTCGTAATCGACATCTGTACTGGGGACTGGGCAAGGACAAAGATAGAAGGGGATATGGTTGTAGCCGAACCCTCAGAAATGTCCGATGTCGTATGTTCTATCTGAAGTGAATCGAGAATTGCCGTGATTCCAGACGGTGCATATATTAATTCAGTATGGTCGAGAGGAAGTGATAATTCCTGTGATCCAAGCCCTGCAGATTGTACAGGAACAAGGTAGTCACCGCTTGTGTAGCCAGTTTTTATTGGCTCACCGTCGGTATATATCCCGAGAACTTTATTTATCCCTCGTTTATCACTTATCTGATAGAGGTATGGGCTACTCTTGGGATTCTTATCTCCATAGATAACTGTCAATTTATCTAGAATCGAGGATATATCCGTGTTAAAGCTCTGAAGAACAGTGTTTTGAATACTTAAAGACGCAACTGGCTTCATCTCGCCACGCGATGTTCGGAGGAAGTCATAGGTGGGGAAGAGGTCAAAAAGCGATGGAATCAATGACCGAATGAGATCTCGGTCGGTGCGGTAGTCCACGCGGTTCAGGTGAATCATCAACTTTGTTCCAAGCCAAAACAACGAATTCTCTCGGAGTACCTCTCCTGCTTCAAGAGGGGAGTACGTCTGAATCACGCCTCGATGTGGGGCACCTACGGTTACGATTTTACCTATTTGATCAGAGGAGAATTTTTGCCCGTATACTCTACTCAAAACTCCACCAAAAGAATGTCCGACAAGGTCTACTTTTCTATTTGGTTCATGACTCCAAATATTTTGTTGAAGAAAATTCTCAAGATCATCGGTCGATTGCTGTACAGGCTTTCTCCAATCGTACGCAAACACGAACAGATCCTTACCATCCCCATATCCCAGATTTTGTAGGGTTCGGAGAAAGCCGTTGTACTCTTTCACGAAGGATGGAATATACCATGAAGATCCATCTCTATTATTGTGGAGTAGCCCTTCCCTATTCCATGAAGAGAAGTATCCCGGTACAAGAACGACCGCATGCTTTGTATTCTTTACCTCATTCGCTCTGGCAAGACGCCATTCGTAGTTAGTTCCCGGTCCTCTCGCGGTATAGAAGAGTACCCATCCGGTAGAAGTGTTCATAACAGTTGGAGCTATAATCTGGTTTTGATCATACGGTTTATCCCTACTAATGATTGTTTTGCGATTGCTCCACTGAGTTTCGCAACGAAGAACTTCGGTTGTTTCAATTTGTTCAACTCCGCTATCAGAATGAAACAGGAGATGCTTGACACCCTTCTCGTCGATAACAAGCTGTGCATTTCCAAGATTGCTCCCCGTAATAACGGGATTATTCGTACATGGCGTAAAGTTCAGGCCGTCCGATGAAGTTGCCATGCCAAGGTGCCAACCACTCCCCGATGTGCCACAGTAGAACATGCTATACACACCATTTTCGAAGTATACATATGGACATGAAAGCTTTTGGGTATTCCAGGGTTGCCGCGGAAGAGTAATGAGTTCTGCCGCGCTGTAGGATTGGTCGAGAAGCATCGTGCGATGTATTTGAATGTTTATTCCGGACCCCTCTGCGGGTTCGGCGATATAGTAGAGAAATGAACCGGAAGAATTGCGAAAGTATGACGGATCATGATTATCTCCCGGATCACCGAGCGGAATAATCGAGCCATTACTCCACTGGATTCCATCACCCGAGGTAGCAAAGCCGATCTTGAGGTTCGCACCGTTGCTTGAGGTGTACCATAGGTTATACTGCCCCTGATCGTATAATCCAGTTGTCTGGAGTGCAAAAAACGAGTGTGCGAGGGGATTGCGGGAATCCTTCTCAAAAGAGAGTGTGGAAGCATTGACGCTCACTGTAAAGAACAAGGTAAGTATCGAAAGAACGATAAACTGCAAAAGCAATCGCATGCATAAGGAATACCGAGCGACGTAGTTATTGTCAGTCGCTTATATGCTACAAAAACTCAGAATCAGCACTGTAGGTCAACGTAAAATATCGCAAATACCAATCAACCCTTCCCTTGCTTTAATTATTTAAATAATTAAAGCAACAAAATGAGTTATTCAGAAAATTAATTCATTCCGGTGGCAAACTACGGTATAATAGGAGATTGATGGGCCCGTAGCTCAACTGGTAGAGCAGTTCCCTTTTAAGGAATTGGTTCAGGGTTCGAGTCCCTGCGGGCTCACAACTTCGCATATCTTCTTAGTTTAGGTTACTGTGACGATCCATTTTGATATAATATGATATGTCTCATGAACGTCCACGATTCCCAACAGAACGACACCGAATGAATGGCGACCTATCGTTATATTGCTTTTTTGCAATGAAGAGCGTGCCACTCGATCCCGCAAGCCCTTCATTTCCTAGTGAAGGTAGGAGATTGTCTGCCTGGACTCCAATTACACACCCCTCTGTGAGAGCGGTCCGCTTCTTCGAGGATCCATCGTCAGAACTCTCTTTTACTTCTGGATTAGAGCTACAGTATCAAACTCTCGAGGTGCAGGATCAACCAAAGAGACCCGTGGAGTTCACGTTTTCTTGGCATTCAGGGTCTGCAAAAACACGGAGTGGTGACGCTGACATAGAAGTTGACGGAAAAGATGCTGTCGGTGAGGTTCAGCCAGGTGAGTATGAATTTGTTATGTCTATACTTGACGCTCTTCATATTGGTGATGCCGAACGCTTTCCGTCTTATCGTGATTTGCGATTGTTCATAGACAAGTTAGGTTTAGCGCTATAAAGGTTGAAGGTATGAATGAACGAATGAGACCGGAGATAAACTGCGATAACTGCACCGGAGCATGTTGCTCGAACGTCTCCTTGGCACTCTCCGCATCTGAGGCAGAGTGGTTTCGAGCTTCTGGAACTGTTCTGAGGATCGGACTCCCACATCTCCCCGCCGTCAACATCACCAGCATAGTAAACGGACATTTCATCCAAACTTTGGACGAGCATAATTGGGCCGACGAGGCAGAAGGGTTCTTTAAGAAGGCAGAATCTGAGACAACACCCGAGGGCAGAGAGTACTGGACAAGGATTGCAGAGCACGCCGCGACAATGAGGCCAGGGCAAGGGTTGTATTTCATGGATGGTAGTTGTGGAAATATGAAAGATGGGAGATGTGGCGATTATGCAAATAGAGCCACTATTTGTCGTGAGTTCAAGGAAGGAAGCGATCCCTGCATAACAATTCGAAAAGAGGAAGGCGTGCCGCTTCCATCTCCGAGAATACGATCATCACAGTCCTAGCTCCACCTTGAGAAAAAAGCGTTCTCATGGTATACTATAGGATCTCATTCAGCCGTAAATATCTACTGAATGACTTCATATACCTATGATAGAAAGAAATAGAGATCTTGTTGGAGCTCCGACTGTTCGAAGCTCAATTGCTGAGCGCGAAGGTCTTGCTATGCCAAAACATCTCGGAATCGTTGTTCCTCATCCAAAGGATGATTCCATCGCTGCTCTTTTCAATCATTACGAGCGTGGTGAAGGAGAAGGGCCAGCGCACATCACCCTCATCTATCCTCATGTCGAAGCCGATCCAAAATCGTCCACAAAGCAGTTGCTGTTTACGGGTAAGGACCGCGTTGTGCTCCAGTATTTAGGCCATGTGTTAAGAATCGATGAGAGGACATTACGGACGCCAACACAGAGCACGATCGAAATGGCAGGCGTCGAGCATATCGTCCTGGTCGCAACCACCTCGGATGCTCAAGAGTTTCTATACCCTGAGCTTCATCGGTATCAGCAAGCAGGAATTACCGTAATTGAGGTATGCGATCAACCGGGCGCTACTCACGACATTCAGCTGGGTACGAACCATCGCGAGATAGTAACATCAGACACCTTGATAAAGTCGGTAGAAGCGCATGTCGGTGTTCCTCGTGAAGAGTAATCGCTATTCATTATGTACAATTAATCGTGGAACCCCAGTCACTCGTAGTCACACACCAACTCTCCCATACTCAGATTCACGAACTCGTTCAGTACGCAGTAACCGATCGAGTGCTGCACAAATGGACTTCGGATCCAGTACGA
>CAZHVF010000040.1:0-2059 GCA_964535635.1 uncultured Gammaproteobacteria bacterium
AGAGCGTTGCATTGACATTGCAAAGGTCACAGGTTCAAGTCCTGTCGGGTCCACCAACTCTCCATCTCACAGACACCTATCCTACAAACTTGATTCATTCACAAAAAAACGCTCTATAATTGACCTATGAGATGGCTCGTCTATCTGGTGTTCTTTATCGCGATCGGTATTTTCGCAACTTCATATCAGCTCCCAAACATCTGCGATAAGCCGCTCCCGTATACCGTAGGATTCATTGATAGTCGTTTTCAGCTCACGAAGGATGAGGTGGTGGACAGTATTCAAAAAGCAGAACATGCGTGGGAGCAGGCGGCGGGAATGAATTTATTCGAGTACACCCCGAACGCAATAACTCCGATCACCGTTCAGATGGTGTATGACGAACGACAGGCAGTCACCTCACAGGTAACTGCTGAGCGAACTGGTGTCGATCAAGAGAAAACTTCACTCCAACAAAAAATCGCGGACTTTAATGCTCGGTCATCGGCACTTGATGCAAAAGTATCTGCATTTAATCAAAAAGTGCGGGATTGGAATCGACAACATGACCAAACAGAGGAGCAGTACAATAAACTCGTCGAGGAGCAAACCGCACTCCAACAAGAATCGAACGCTCTGAATACTGAGGCTCAACAGCTACAACTCAACACCAATAGTGTCAACGGAAGAATCGATCAACTCAACAGCAATATCAATACGCTTCAAACCATTGTCAAATCAAAACCTGAAGAGGGACTGTATGAGTCTGCGACGAAGACGATATCTATTTACTATCACATCGACAAGAACGAACTCGTACATACTATTGCCCACGAGCTCGGTCATGCAATTGGAATTGATCACCTCTCGAACCCCGATGCAATTATGTATGTACAGGTGAACAAAACCCTCACTCCAACCTCAGATGATCTTCGTGCGCTCAGTGTGGTTTGTCGGAAGGAAACACCACTCCAACGACTCCAGAACAAAGATTGGCAACAGCGCATGTTGAGGCTCTTTCGTGGTATACTTCCGGTATGAATAAGTACGAGAAGCGCCATCATGGACAAGGTGGAGAATACTCTTACGAAACCTCTCGGTTTCATGCGGTGTGTGCGATTGTCGGTGCAGTATCAGCGATGATGGGATATTTGATTGCGCGACATCACCGCTTACAACATCAGCGAAACCATTTCAGGGGTGCGGTTGATCACCATCACACACCCAGCGCTTCATCGACATTCCCTCGTGCGGTTGGAAACCGCAGGTACAATAAATAAAGTATTGCTTGTATGCCATCAGTTGAAGGAAGAATTACCGGGGGTGACCCCAGAGCGAAGGCGGCGCGTATCGCCACCTATCAAGCCGAGGGTCGGAAGCAGCGACCGCTTGAAAATCCAGACCTCAAAATCATCGAGTCATACCCGCGACTTTTCACACCGCTTCCAAGTGTCCGGTTCAATCCTTTTAGTGGAGAACTGCATCTCGCAACGTATGTTCCCGACCGAACGAATCCTGAAGCCTCTGTAAAACGGTGGTCCCAGTTTGGCGGGCTCGAAGAGCTCACCGGAGTTACGGCAGAAATCATTGAACGGTATAGTCCACCTGATGGAGACCTTATAAAAACTACGCAGGACCTGATGGCATTCACACAAGAAAAAGGCGATGTATTTCGATCTCGTTCCGTGCCCAGTGCAGAGCTCGATGTATTTATGGAAGAGGCGACGACGCTTCTTGATCAAAACGGATTTCATAAACCTATTCTCCCGTTGAAAGACAAGGTTCGGAAACAGATCATTGCTAGTCTGGGACCCGATAGTCTCGACCGTAGAAATCCACTCATCGCGCGCACTCGACTCGCATCGGCTATTGTCAAACTGTGCATGCTCGAACAAATTCAGGACATGGTCGCGAAAAAATATCTTGAACTCTTCACTTATTTGCTCCCAGAATTTGACCTGGAACGAGCAGTAGCTGCGGACATTCTTGCTGAACTTCGTGACCCAGATTCCGATCTTCAGCTTCTTCGAACAATGGGGAGCGACACGGAGTCACCGGTGAAATCGGCGCCATGGCGAGG
>CAZHVF010000040.1:2159-5302 GCA_964535635.1 uncultured Gammaproteobacteria bacterium
GAGATGGATCTCTTCTCGTTTCATGACGTGGCGCCTGGCGCCATGTTCTGGCATCATAAGGGATATCTCATCTACAAGACGCTCGTTGAGTATCTGCGTTCAAGTCTCAGACAGGCTGGCTATCAAGAAATCTCGACTCCAGTTATGGTGAAAAGTAAACTATTTCAGCGGTCGGGTCACTGGGATTTTTATAACGAGAATATGTTCAACCTTGATGTTGAGGACGAGTCGTATTCGCTAAAACCGATGAACTGCCCCGGTGCTTGTCTCGTATTCTCAACAAAAACGCGAAGCTATCAAGATCTCCCCTTGCGATTTTCTGACTTCGGCATTCTGCATCGTAACGAACTCTCAGGAGTTCTTGGCGGAGCATTCCGAGTTAGACAGTTCACCATCGACGACGCGCACCATTTTGTGCGACCTGATCAGATCAAGTCTGAAATTGAGTCGATTCTTCATCTGGTAGGGGGTTTTTATCAGAAGCTCGGATTCACCCCGGAGTTCTTCCTCTCGACTAAGCCTGAAAAAGCAATGGGAGATCCAAAACTGTGGGAAGTCGCGGAGCAAGGATTGAAGGATGCACTTACCGATGCAGGAGTCACATTCGGAGTAAAGGATAAGGATGGAGCATTCTACGGGCCAAAAATTGATATCCAGATCAAGGACTCGCAGGGTCGAGACTGGCAACTTGCGACGATCCAGCTTGATTTTCAGATTCCAGAACGGATGGAACTTGAGTATACCGACTCTGATGGCAAACCACACCGACCGGTTATCGTTCATCGCGCCGTTCTTGGATCGGTTGAGCGCTTTATTGGTATTCTTACAGAACATACGCAGGGTAATTTTCCGTTCTGGCTTGCGCCGGTGCAGGTAGCGATTTTGCCGGTTTCTGAGAAGCATAACGACAAGGCCCAGGAAGCGCTCCAACGCCTCGCAGAGGCGCATATTCGCGTAGAGGTTAACCACGACGACAAGCCATTAGGCGCCAAAATACGCGAAACTACATTGCAAAAAGTGCCGTTTATGGTTATAATGGGGGATAAAGAACTGCAGGAATCGGAACTCAGTGTTTCGGTTCGAAGCAGAGAAGGTAAAGATCTGGGTCTCATGAAGGTTACAGATTTTATTAAGACCCACCTAACATCTCTTTGAGAACAAATCAGCCGCAACGACCTACTCACAAATTCTATACGATTAATCACCATATTAACGTATCGCCATTGCGAGTAGTTGACCAGGAGAGCAAGCAGGTTGGTTTAATCTCTAAAGAGGAGGCGATGCGAATCGCGCTTGAGCAGGAGGTTGATCTCGTTCTCATCGCGCCAAACGCAAAGCCGCCGGTTGCAAAACTGATTGATTTCAAGAAGTTTTTGTACCAGGAGCAGAAGAAGCAAAAAGAGGCTCGGAAAGGAATTAAAAAGAGCATTGTAAAGGATATTAAGATTTCTTTGTTTATTGCTGAAGGCGACGCTCAGCGCTTTGAGGAAAAAGCAAAGGAATTTTTGAGCGAAGGGAATCAGATTCGAATAAACCTGTCGCTCAAAGGGCGCGAGATGGGCAAGAAGGACATGGCACTTGCAAAGGTGAAGTCTTTCATCGCAGCGCTCGGCGAAGTAAACATCTCAAAGGAGCCACGTATCGAAGGACGCGTGGTTCGTGCAGTTGTTTCGAGAAAAAAGTAACATGAAAAAACAAACAAAGGTTCGTACAAGAAAAGCAGCTGCGAAGCGATTCAAGGTCACCAAAAGTGGCAAGGTGCTTCATCGCTCGCACTATATTCGACATAAACGACATGCAAAAGGAAAAAAGCGAACACGACGACTGAAACTCATGAAAAAGACCGAGGGAGTTTTCGGACGAAAGATTAAACAAATGTTAGGACAAGCATAATATGAGAGTAAAATCCGGAACGCGCACCAAGCGACGTCATAAAAAATTATTGAAGCAAGCCAAAGGGTATTGGCAAAGTCGAAGTAAACTCTTTAAGAAGGCTTCTGAGGCAGTACTTCATGCTGGTCAGTATGCATATGATGGTCGAAAGATGAAAAAGCGAGACTTCCGATCGCTTTGGATTGTTCGCATCAACGCAGCAGTACGACCCGCAGGTCTTTCATACAGTGTCTTTATGCAAAAACTGAAGGCGAAGAACATTGGCCTTGACCGAAAAGTGCTCGCACAGATTGCCGCAGAGCATCCTACGGTTTTTCAGAAGATCGTCGACTCCGTAAAATAAGCACCTGCTTCTTGATATAATTCTTCCATGGATATTACATCGGTACAGGCTTCGTTTGATGAGGCTGTGGTAGCTTGTGACTCACTAAAACAACTTGAGGAACTCGAAGTATCGTATCTAGGAAGAAACGGAAAAGTAAATGCACTTCTGCAGAGTATAAAAACGGTTCCCAACGAACAAAAGAAGTCATTTGGCTCTAACGTCAACGCCCTCAAGCAACATATTATTGCCGGTATCGAACAGCAACGAACAAAACTTTTTCAAAAAGAAGACGCTCGATCGGCGATCGACGTTACACTGCCGGGTACTCCATATCCCACCGGAAGTCTCCACATCACAACATATGCAAAAGAAGAGATTGGAGCTATCTTCGAGCGTCTTGGTTTTATTCAAGTTTCGTACCCTGAGCTTGACTGGGAACAGTTTGCGTTCGAGGCATTAAACATGCCATCCGATCACCCTGCGCGAGACGATTTTGAAACCTTTTTTATTGATGCAGAACCACATAAAAAATATGGAAAGATGGTAATGACTCCACACACATCCAATGGTCAAAATCGAGAGATGGTACGGATGAAGAGTACTCCGCCGATTCGGATGATCAATCTTGGGAAATGCTATCGTCCAAACTGGGATACGTCCCATGTCCCGATGTTTCATCAATTTGAAGGAATGTGCATTGATAAAGATATTAATATAACGCACTTGAAAGGAACGATCGACCACTTTGCAAAACAGTTTTTTGGTGAGTCGCGTACAACGAGACTGCGGCCATTTCATTTCCAGTTCACAGAGCCATCGTTTGAGGTGGATATTACCTGTGGTGTCTGTGATGGTACAGGGGTGGTGCAAAAACAGCAGTGTCGGATGTGTAAGTCAGGATGGCTCGAACTTGGCGGTTCAGGAA
>CAZHVF010000041.1:0-4802 GCA_964535635.1 uncultured Gammaproteobacteria bacterium
AAGATTCCAAACACCGGCCCGGAGCTCCTCTTCCCAATCGCATTCTCGGCGCTTGGTTCAGGGCTCTATCTTCGACGTAAGAAATGAGTCATCTCCCGAGACGCACACCCACCCCAGACTCAGCTATAATAAAGCATGCGTAGACTGCTTCAAATCGCGCTCTCTATTTTCTTTATTTTTGTTATGGTCTTCGCTGCCCGAGCCGATGAACTCGACGATATCACATCTCAGCTCAATGCCCTCCAGGCTGAGGTGCAGAATAAAGAAGCCAATAAAGCCGACATTGCAAAACAGATCGATGGGATACGGAGTCGCGTGCAGGCGATAAGCGCAGAGGTTGTTAAGAAGGAGAAGGCGGTAGCCGAGGGTGAAAAAAACCTCGCAAAACAAAAGAAACTGTTAAATGAGCGAGCACGCTCATACTATAAAAACATTAATAAAAGTGGATCTGCGCTTATCTATCTTCTGATTGCGGAAAACCTCTCGGACTCGCTCCAAAATTTTTTCTATCAGAAGGTTGTGGTCGATGAAGATAGAAATGCCATTGTGAAAATTGTTCTGTACATCAAGAACCTCGAGGATACGAAGCAGGCGCTCGTGAACGAGAAATCACAGCTTGCGGCAATCAATAAGCAGCTCGACGCACAGTCCCAGACGTTAGAGGGAGAGATTGCGGGAGCACGCTCAAAGATCGCGCAACTTTCGGCTCGACAGCAGGAGCTTGTCGCGGCAAAGCTTGCGAGTCTCAATATTCCACGGTCTGCAGGTACCGGTGCCGGAGGCTGCTCGAGCGATCTCACAAACGGAAAAGATCCAGGCTTTAGTCCTCGGATCGCATTTTTCACCTACGGTGTCCCAAATCGAGTTGGCCTAAATCAATATGGCGCAAAAGGAAGAGCGGATGCGGGGCAAGGCTACGAAGATATTTTACGCGCTTATTATAACTATGACTCGCTCCAAGACATGGACACCAACATAAAGATTCGGGTTGATGGTCATGGCGAATATGCTCTTGAGGACTACGTGAAGCGCATCTATGAAATACCTGCAGACTGGCCTATGGAAGCTCTCAAGGCACAGGCAATCGCGGCTCGTTCGTACGCACTCGCATACACAAGTAACGGCGCGGGTTCAATCTGCGATTCGCAGAACTGTCAGGTGTTTCAGGATAATGAAAAAGGTGGGAGATGGAACGAGGCGGTAGAAGCTACGAAAGGTAAGGCTATGGTTCAGGGCGGAACCCCTATTAAAGCGTGGTTCTCATCCACACACGGGGGCTACGTCTTTGCGAGTAATGAAATCGGTTGGTCAGGAACATCGTGGACAAAACACGCCACCGATGCGAATGGCGGCGTCGGAAGTTTTGGCGAACTGAACGATCGTGCATATGACAAGTCGTCGCCGTGGTTTTACTGCGACTGGGGCGCACGATCAGACTACGGAGGGACGGCATGGTTGAAGCAGTCCGAGGTCGCAGATATCGTGAATGTGATTAGTTTGGCGAAGAGGGACTCATCGGTTGGCGAGCACCTCTATCAGCCCGATAAATCAAACCCCGCAGGAACAGATACCTGGGATGCGTCTCGAGTGCGATCGGAGCTTAGTAGCCGAGGTGGAACGCCGTACAGCTCGGTTTCGAGTGTGTCAATTTCCGCAGATTTTGGATCTGGAAGAACGAGCACGGTCACAGTCAATGGTGATGGCGGCTCACAGAGCTTCAGTGGCTCTGAATTTAAAGACTGGTTTAATCTTCGCGCTCCCGCAAACATTCAGATCGTGGGACCACTCTTCAATGTCGAGTCGCAGTGAGTTTTTTAAGTACTGAGAGGAGAGCGAGGGAACCAGAGGTAACCACAAGAAACTGTAGACCCCAAGGGAACCATACCTGCCCTGCTCGGAGCGCAGTCAAGATGAGGAAATGGATAAAGAACAGTTCATAAGAGTTTTTTCCAATGAACGAACCAAGCCTCCGAATCCCATTGTTGATTGGAATGTACGGAATAATTTTCATCAGCGCCAGAATCCATATCGCACCATACGACAGGTAGTAGATATTTGGCGGATATTTATTGTCGAAAAAAAGCATCGACGCTGACATTGTTGCGATGAAGGCGCCGGACACGAGAAATAACAGTGAGGAGATCATAAATGGCATGACCCAGGTTTTACGCACGGCAATGTACCAAGAAAAAAGCGCGATCACCGCCCACGGGAGCCACATGACGAGTTTGTAGTTTGCAACATGCATCCCAAGAGATGCAACGCTTGAGAAAAATGCGACAGTGGAAACAATCCAGAAGAGCGTTCGATGCTTTCTGAAGAGCCAAGCGAGTATCGGGCTAAGAATAGCCATCTGCAGGAATAGAAGGACCGCCCAGTTGAAGTCTGGTCCACCGGTGAGTGTAATACTTCGCAGAATATAGGGTGGCGTAAGAGATCTATGCGTGATGAGGTTTTCTACGGGGAGGTATACGAGGAGAAATGCATAATATGGAATCAGGAGTCGAAAGGCTCGTCTGAGCATTCCAATAACCGAAAGTAGAGTATTCGAACTGAGATTTTTCAACGCAAAGACATAGCCCGAACAAAACACGAATACCTGCACCGCAAACTGTGAGGAGTTCCAAAAGAAGGAAGCGCTGTGGTCCGAACGATACCACGCGGTGACATGAATTAAGATCATTGAAATAATGCCAAGCCCACGTAAAACATCAATGTCGTCGTTGCGGTTTTTCACAATTTCTGATAGTATAGATGATATGGGAGCAAAAGATATAACTCAGGACGCGTTCAAGCAAGAAGTCCTCGAAAAAAAAGGATTGGTGTTTGTTGATTTTCATGCAGAATGGTGCGGTCCGTGTAAAATGACCGGGCCAATTATCGACCAACTCGCAGGCGAGATGAGCGATGTTTCATTTGTAAAAGTCGATGTAGATCAAAATGCGAATCTTGCTTCTCAATATTCCGTATTTTCAATTCCGACCTTCATCGTCTTTAAAGATGGAAAGGTTGTGAATCAGTTCGTCGGAGCGATGGGGAAAGAAGGATTTCAGAAAGAAATCGATAAGGCCCGAGCTTCGTAATATCTACGCAGTTTGGACGCGTTTTACATCCCCTTTCACTCGCTTGAGTGATGCACCCATCTGTCGTAACCGGTAGGTAAGCAACTCCGATAGCCATCTCTTCCCCGATCCAATCGGTTTCGTTCGACCCTCTACAATTTGTGCGTCCGATATGGGAAACGTAACATCGGGAACGGCTGGAGTATCGGTGGATGCAGTTACCCCCATTGCGCGGACATCTGGTGGAACCTGAGCGGCATCATGCTGTTCAATGTACCGTGCAACATCTGGAGAAAGTGGAGGCTCGGACAGAGGAACTGCAGCCTCATTGGGCAGTGTAGAAGGAGGTATTGGCTGGCCTTCTTTTGTATGTCCAAGAACGCCGGAAAGAGGTGTGTGTGATACCGCCATACATTCATCTTAGCAGACCTCGTTCCCCTTTTTTGCCCATTCATCCCGCGTGATTTTACAGGAAGGGCATTGATTGCCGATTGGGCCAGTTGCCTCGGCTCCACAGTTTGGGCAGACGAAGTTTTTTGACTCAGTTCCCTTGAGGAGTTGTTGTAGCATATTGCCTTGTGTGAAGAGTCGGTACAGTGAGCTCGTAGGAGGAATGACTGCATCGATTCCATTTGTAATTCCGAGCAATGCCTCAATCTCGCTTCGAGCAATCTCGCTACCACCACACGCACCCATGAGCGATATCTTTCCATCGGACTGAACCAACGAGTGATTGAGTATCAGCTGGAGGTAGATCTGGGCAAGGGCATTCTTGTCGGTAAGCTTGTGAGGGTCAATGGACTCTACGAGACGATCGAATTCGTTCGGTTTCGGCTCATCGAGGTTGTGAAATGCATCGACAAGTCGGTCTGTGAGCCCCCGCACCGTTAATGGCTCGCGACGCTGCCCTGTCTTTCCTCGGTATATGACACCGTCCTTCCAGTTCTGCGACGCGAAATCGAGGATCGAGCCGGAAAATGCACCAGGATTTTGAATGAGGGTAGTGATTCGATCATAGTCCGAAAGTGCGGTATCTGCCTCGGCGAACGCGTTGGGAAGAAACTGTCGTACCGCACTCTCGCCTTCGGGGTCTACCTTCACAGCAACGCCAGTAATTTTCTCTCCATCGTAATTCATTACGTAGAGTTGGCCGTAGATAAACGGCACGTTCCGATAGGGATTGTCCAGGCTCTGATCGAGTGTGGCAGGACCTGCAGGGCTCAACCAAAAGACCGTGGCTTCCGGATTATGAAACAGAATGTCGGTAGCTTTCTTAAAGCCGATCTGCGGAGCACCATCTCGCTCTCGGGGATCAAACTGATGTTCGAATCGATGAATCGCCTGTCGATCGGGGTGGTTAAAAACATTCCCGTCACCATCAAAATAATAATGATATCGATGAGAAACCGGGATGTCGTCTAACACCTCGCCTTTAAAGCCTTCAAGATTACGCGCAAGCTCTCTCCTGCGTTGCTCTATGTCGAGTTGGGATAACCGGAGCGCTTCATTTGGATCGAAACTCAGTGCCCCTATCGTTTCGCCAACACGTGCGTGAGAGAAGGTGGTTGGAGTTGGTCGCTGTTCGAGTAACGGTGTCATATGGTTCCCTGCTTCGGGGAGCGGATACTATTTGGAGAGTTTTCCGGCTTGTCCTCACGAGGAGGTATACGGTTGCGGCACAGTCGCTGAGTCTCACAGCGTTGCCTCATCCAAACAAATTACAAACCCTTATACGATACT
>CAZHVF010000042.1:0-2561 GCA_964535635.1 uncultured Gammaproteobacteria bacterium
GCATCAACGGTCGTACTGTATCCAAAGTATGTCGATGCGAGCGTTGACTTCTGGAAGTAGACCTTCGTATTATTTGATGAGCTTGATCCTGCGGTTGTACAGAGGGCGTTTGGTGATGCTAACGTGCCGTTGTAAACCCCACGTGCAGTATTGCGAATCGTTGTTTTCATGTGGTTGAGTACAAGATCTCCCTGTCGTTTTACCGCCTGTAAGGCGATAATTCTCCCTTGCTGGCGTATTAGTGTGTACGTGAGTCCAAATAAGGATGGGATTACGAGAGTAATAATTGAAAAAACAACAAGAAACTCAATCAGTGTAAATCCTCGTATCCAAGATTTGTTCGACTCTGGTTTCCATGCTAATTTCATAGTGCTGTTGTTATTCAATTTGCGCGAAGACAGTTCTAATGGTTATCGACTGGATCTGACTCGAAAGTCCAATCCAACTCACCGTTGACGCCGCCTCGACATTCGAAGCGCTGGTTTGGAGCGTTACGGTTCGATTAAATCTACCACCAAGACTGTATGAGCCGGTCCCCGTGGTAGCGCACGCACCGGAACTTGGCCAAGAAGTGATCGTTGAAGAACTAAAGCAATAACTCTGGTTCGATTTCGCTGAAAATGTAGTCCAGTCCGATTCTTTTTGATTTCGGAGCCACTCATTGACCTCGTCTGCATAGTGCGTTGCATAGACTTTGTTTTCATTTGTTTTCATGACACCAAGTGAGTATGCAGAAACCGCGGCAGCAACCACATAGAAAATAGAGACGATCGCGGTGAATACGAGGATCTCGATGAGCGTAAAACCCCGTCTATTTACGGACATGATGGATTAGATGAACTCATAACACCACTCGTAATCGTAACTCTCGAACAGGTGTTATTCGAGATATTTTTCATGGTGATGGAACTGTCAGAGGTGGGAATTCCAGTGAGCTTTGGAAAGAGAATCGAGGTAGATGTGAGAAGTATGACGTTCGTGTTGGATGGGTCAATCGCATAGCTCATCGCGCCATAGGTAGAGGTATTTGATGGGTTTGAGTCCTGGGAGCACTGACCTTGAAGTGTATATCCCCCACTCGCTGTGGTTGTAACGAGTATTCCACTGAACGAGTATCCAACCGCACAGACGCCTCCGCTTACATTTTCCCCCGCTGTTGCTCGTTTCTGAGCAAGCGTAAGTACTGCAATGAGACGTTGTGTCTCACTTCCCAACTTTGATGTTTCAAGAAAATTATTGTAGGCGGCGATTGAGACGGTCGTGATAAGGCTCACCAAGCCAATAACGATAAGAAACTCGATGATCGTAAATCCTTTCTTCAACACGGTCTTCATACGCTATTCAGAACAATTATTTTGCTCCGTACGGACCGAGACAGTAATTGCAGGCGGTCGTTCCAGAACAATTGCTGGTTGGAGTTGTCGTGCAGCTACTCGTAGACGATAACAGCGCTCCTATGACGTAATCAGTGCATGGAGTGGTTGCATTGTCGCAACCTGCCGGGAGCGCAGAAAACTGATAGCTACTCGATGTTGTAGGGTCGGTCGGGAGCCGACTGATATATACCGTTGGTGCGGTGAGCGTCGTTAAGGTGGTTGGGTAATATCCGTTTACACTTCGATATTGCTCGAGAGCGGATCGAATCTGCTCAAGATCGAGCTTTCTCCGTGAGTCCTGTCCTTTCTGACGTACATTCACGAAATTTGGAAGTAGGAGCGTTATCAGCGTTCCCATGATCGCAATAACAACCAATAACTCAACCAAACTAAATCCGCGTTTCCAAAGTGACATATCTATTACTACGTTACAGCGTTTTTTCCGCAGAGTCAAGGAGGGGGCAACGGTGTGCTCCTATGAGAGTTTCTGAGAATCGCGAGCTATAGCGAGGAGTGCTGAGTCGAACACGGTCTGTGGATCGACATTGTTGTGCTTCATGAGGTTTCGCTTTGAGATGAGATCTTTTAAAATGCTCGGCGCGTGTCGATTATTTCCCAGGCTTCGTTGATAGTGCCGGATCAGTTGATCGAGAACCTCTGGAATCTCGGTCTTTCCAACGCTATTGAGAAACTTCGCGATCGATGGGCGAGATGGACTGTTCAGAAGGGCGAATAGTCGTTCGTGGTGTTGTTCTGAGTGATCTGTGTTTACTGCCTTCAAGTGGATCACACGCGCTCGAGATCGTATCGTTGGAAGGAGTCGTGTTGCATGTTCAACAGACAACATAAATGTGATCTGTTCTTGATGTTCTTCGAGTGTCTTGAGGAATGCATTTTGAGCCTCAAGAGATGCCGTATCAAAGTTTTTGAGATGAAATAGTCGAGGCTCTGTCGTGTGGTGGTGTGTCTCCAGAATGATTTCGCGGATCTCCCGGATCGAAAACTCCTTTACCTCTGGTGCGTATTCGAACACGTTGTATGCAGGTATATGATTCTCATGAGTGTACGCCTGAAGATAGTTCTGGATCTGCTCTTGATCAGACGACTCAACGATAATGGGAAGCATGTTGGTATTATAGCCGAAACTGCGGAGCGTCGAGTATTGAGTATTGAGTATTGAGTATT
>CAZHVF010000042.1:2661-4616 GCA_964535635.1 uncultured Gammaproteobacteria bacterium
GAGAAGATTGTGATGCGATTGCTCAAAAAGACCGGTGGTATTCCGCACCTCGCCGAACTTGGACTTCGTGGACCCCAACTCCGAGATCTGGAGTCTGCAGTACTCAAGCCGTACGGCATTGTGTTGGTAACCGGACCAACCGGTTCGGGTAAAACCACCACGCTGTACTCAATCCTTTCACGACTCAATAAGCCGAGTGTCAACATCGCCACCCTTGAAGATCCCGTAGAGTACCAGATCCCCGGCATCAATCAGGTTCAGGTCAATGTTCAGGCGGGACTCACGTTTGCGAGCGGTCTGCGATCATTCCTTCGACAGGATCCGAACATCATTCTTGTCGGAGAGATTCGCGATAAAGAGACGACGCAACTCGCGATTCAGGCAGCGCTCACCGGGCATCTTGTCTTTTCTACACTGCACACAAACGATGCCGCAACTGCGATACCGAGACTGATTGATCTCGGCGCAGAGCCGTTTTTGATTGCGTCTGTTCTCCATGCATGTCTCGCCCAGCGCATTACTCGAAAGATCTGTGATTCCTGTAAGGAATGGTATACCCCGGTTGATCAGGTACAAAACTCAGTACGGACCGTACTGGGCGACTTATTGCCAGCAAAATATACCAACAACGCTCCGATTCAGCTCGCACGTGGAAAAGGGTGCGCTGAGTGCAATAAGTCAGGCTATCAGGGTCGAATTGCCATCTTCGAAATTGTGAATGTAACTCCTGAAATAAACAAAATGATTATCTCTCACCAGACCGCTGCAGAGATCGAGGCTCAGGCGAAGAAACAGGGATTAATTACCATGAAACAAGATGGATATCTCAAGGCGCTTGATGGTATAACAACAGTAGAGGAAGTTCTCCGTGTTGCCGAGGTTTAACGATATGGATATTCAACAATTATTACAACTTGCGATCGAGCGAAAAGCATCTGACATTCATCTCGTGCCAGGATACTACCCTGCGTTTCGGATTGATGGCGTGCTGTACCAGATGTCCACCCTTCCTCTCCTTACTCCACCGGTAACCAATCAACTGATCAATGCATTTCTCACCAATGAGCAACGCGAAAATCTCCAGGTGAATAAAGAGATCGATCTCGGATTCGAGAAGGATAATAGTCGTTTTAGAATTAATGTATATCATGCCCGAAACTCGATGGGCGCGTCGCTCCGTATCATTCCGGCAACGATACAGACCGTCGAACAGCTCATGTTGCCTTCGTCATTTAACTCACTTTCCGACTTTAATTCAGGATTAGTTCTCGTAACCGGACCAACCGGTGAGGGAAAGAGCACAACGTTGGCATCGATCATTAATAAAGTGAACTTAAATCGGCAAGCACATATCATCACGATCGAGGATCCAATCGAGTACGTCTATCCAAAGGCAAAGTCTGTTGTGTCCCAGAGAGAACTCCATCAAGATACTCATTCATGGAACATCGCGCTGAGGTCGGTTCTTCGAGAGGATCCAGACGTAGTCTTGGTCGGTGAGATGCGAGATTATGAATCGACACAGCTTGTGCTAACCATCGCAGAAACCGGTCATCTCGTATTTTCCACCCTGCACACAACATCATCGCCCGAAACGATCAATCGTATTATCGACATGTTCCCCTCTCATCAACAAAATCAGGTTCGTTCACAGCTCGCAGGGGTTCTGCGTGCTGTTGTGTCTCAACGTCTCCTTCCTCGATCAGACGTGCGAGGAAGAATTCCGGCGGTTGAACTGCTCTATAATTCCTCTGCAGTATCGTCGATCATCCGAGACGGAAAACCATACCTTCTTGATAATGTGTTACAAACCTCGGATCAAGATGGATTTATTTTCTTTGAGCGAAACTTAGCCCAACTGGTAAAAGAGGGAAAGATTAGTAAAGAAACTGCACGGGCATATTCTCTCAGACCAAAAGATCTTGAAAAATATCTTGTGTAGTTGTTGTGGATTT
>CAZHVF010000043.1:0-4367 GCA_964535635.1 uncultured Gammaproteobacteria bacterium
GGATTCGGTCCGAGTTTTGTTTCGGCCTGAGGTGGTCGTGGTCCTTCTCCTTCTGACATAGATGTTAGGCTGCGGTTCCTCCTCCATTATCATCCGGAGGCGTTGGTTTTCTTCCTTTTTTTGGATCGTTATCGACCACAAGTCGTAAACCCGGCTGGGCTTGTGCGCCTTCTCTTCCCTGCTCACCGAGTTGTCTTGCTTCTACTACTTCTTGGTATGTCCCAGCACCCGCGAGCTCAGTTACCGGTGTTGTTGTAACAGCGATGTCATGGTCATCGTCCCACCGATACGGTTTTTCAGGCACGTCAACAAATGGAGCGTCGGTCCCGGGATGAGTTCTTCCTGCGATCTCGTCGATTCTTGCTTTCTCACGAGCATTCGGATCATCGGCTAAAATCTCTCCTGAGGTTGAAGGATGTCTCCCCTTCGCCATCTGTCGTTCATGTGCGTCATCAGGAGATAAGGTGTTAGGATCATCGATGGGACCATGGAGGTCAACAACTTCACCAGCACGGCGAATATCCGACGGTCTAACAAATTCACCCGCAGGATGTCCCGATGATTTTGTCGGCTCTCTCCACGCTGTGAGCCAGGTTGCGAATCGACCAAGTGGCGTATGTTGGATGCGATCACCGATTCCGGTGTATTTCTTCGCGATTTCTCCTGTTAGTTTCGCAAGCTTCGTAGGTGGTCTATTAGGATCGTCGTAGCGAACAAGTCTCCCGTCGCCTTTTCGATACGGTGATGCGTAATCGTCCGGACCGATCGGAGGCTTGGGAAAACCTTCACGCTTTATCAAGTTACCTTCCGAGTCTCTTCCGGGTTTTATGATCGGTGGTCGTGGTCCCTCTCCTCCTTCTGACATAGAAAAATCATACAGAGTTTTCACACAATTTCCACCGGAACCGTGGAGGGGTCTTACATGCTACGACTATCGTACGCCCAGTGAAGGATCGCTTGCCGTTGTACTGGCCGACAGCTGCGATCGCCTTTTTTGCAGTGTTTGGTCAGCTGCGCGATGTGACGCTTGATTGCCTTCCAGCGCCGGATCTGCCGATCATCATCTCGGGAGCGCCGCCCCATGTAGTATCGGCAGTACCACTGAAACCAACCACGCGGATCATCGGGATGAATCCAGTTTTTCTTCTGCCAGACCTCAAGTGGCTGACTCGCGTTCACCCCAAAGCAGTTGATGGCAGGGTCGGGTTCTTTTGTTTCTGGTTTTTGGAACTTCGCCTTCGTGAACCAGTCGTGGGGGAACTCGTGCACGCAGTCGCGCATATACACGCCCCCAAATACGCCGAGTGCGAGCATCTGTGGAGGGGTGAGCTCTGGTCTGAACTCTGGATCGTAGTTTTTTCCCACCGGTTCGGTACGATAGTACTCGTACCCATCCTGCATCTTGTCATGCACCGTTACCTTTATGGGTTCGTGACTCCTCATATATTAATCGTTTAAGTATACAACTGAGCAATGAGATCGTGTATGCTTTCAGGTGCTCTATGCAATCCAGAAAAAACACTTATTCCGGCCGAACCGTAACCGATATCTACGACTTCATCAACTCTATTCAGCACATTACGCAGTGGCGATCCCTCACTGAGGCGATTGGATATCGCTTTCGACCAAACGGAAAGACAACCGATCGAATGATTGCAGAATTCGAATCATACTGGCGACGAACGCATCAGCTCATTCTCAAAAAAGTTTCCGCAACCCGTGGATCTTTCGGGATAGATATCGGTTGTGGGAATGGCGAGTTCCTTTCGACCGCTCGATCGCTTGGTGTTCGAACTTTAGGGATCACACTCTCCCCTGCCCAAGCCGATTATTGTCGTGGGCAAGGACTCACTGTTCAAGTAGCTTCGTACCGCGACCAAGTATTTATTCGAGCGAACAAAGGGAAGGTTGATTTTATCACTCTCATCGGTTCTATCGAGCACTTTACCAATCCGTATGAACTCGCACAGCAACAGCGCGACAACCCGCAGAACGCCAATCTCGTACAAGAGTCGAGAAAATCTGTCTATATCGAAATGTTTCGAATTCTCAAGACCTTACTCAAGCCAGGAGGTAAGGTATATATATCGTGTTGCGCATTCAACAGCGTTCATCCTACACCGATACAGATTATCCGAAATCCAGTCTTGAGTCTCGTGATAGATGGTTGGGATCAGTTCCATGCTTCGTTACTACAGCGCGCACTACATGGATACTATCCAGATCAGGGTATGCTTTCGGACTGCGCTCATTCTGCTGGCTTTATCGAGCTTGAGCATGAGAACGGAACCAACGACTACCATCAAACATCGGAGTACTGGTGGTATCTGATTCGGCACGCATTCAAGACGAAACCTCTACCGATGATATGGAAAAGTCTCACATTCTTTAGCCGGCGCCCGTACCATGCGCTGATCACGCTCGTTAATACCCTTACCGAGTCATGGCCATGGCAGTTTCGTCCACGTCACCAAGGTACCCCGGTTATGTTAGAACGACTGGTATTTCAGAAGCCAAACAAAGATTAACTCCGGTTGCATCCCATCTTCCATTCCCCTACTATGATCTCGATTACCATTTTTTACATTTCACTATGACCATTAACTATGTGGCGGTGTTTTTGGCTACGGTTGTGCAGTTCATTGCAGGTTTTGTGTGGTACGGTCCCCTCTTTGGTCAGCTCTGGGGTAAGATTCATGGGTTCGACAAGCTCTCGAAGGCGGTTCAGCAGAAAATGATGAAGCAGATGGGTCCGTACTATGCGGCTCAACTTGGCGTCACGGTCGTTACATCATGGGTGCTTTCAATCTTTCTCACCTATCAGTCCAGCTGGAATCCATATGCGATGGCAGGATTCTTCTGGCTTGGCTTCACCGCTCCGGCTCAGGTGAGCGCGGTGATCTTCGGTGGCACCGATAAGAAATGGATCGTGAAAAAGATTGCGGTGCAGATGGGAGGATCACTCCTCTGTCTCGAGCTCGCCGCAGCAGTAATCAGCCTAATGCGATAATATCGTAATCGCGTTGTGTAGTTTGTAAAATCCGTGCGCTACTAATAGTGTGGAGATGGGTTCTGAAGTCAACGTCAACCCACAAAATATTAGCAGACTCACATGTTATCTGCTAGCGCTATGGGAGGATAACTATGGAGCGTCAAATCAACCCAAATCACTCTTTTTTGAGTACGACTCTCGGTTTGGAACCCTGCGCAGCACCGATATATCCGAGCGCGTAGAGTTCGTCGATTATGCGCGCGGAGCGCACATAGCCTACATTAAAGGTTCGCTGAATAAACGAGGTCGACACGTACTTCTCAACTTTTATTTTTTTAATGACCTCAGGGAGAAGCCGGTCTGGTTCTTTTCCCCGGAAATCAGGGAGATCTGCCGGAGCGCTATCTACATAACACTCCATCCATCGCTGAAACTTCGCAAGACGATCGGCTAAGAACTTAATCTCTTTATGAATCGCCTCCAAAGCCACCTCCATTTCGTCTGGGTTCAGTTTTCTCATCTCTCCCCTACTCTACCAAAAAAATCAGGGAGCAGTCAAGAGCGCAGAGAGTTATTGATATAGAGCCTATAGTAGAGTATAATGGTGATCTCATGACGCATAGCGAGACACCACAACCAGTTGTTTCCAGTGAACCGGATAAACGAAGAGGCTTTCGTGTCGTTGCGAAGAGTGGCAGCGAACTTCATCATTGGATAGAGTTTAATCGCAATGCGCTTCAAAATGACTTTGTCGAAACTGGATCGCAGTCTCCAACGGTCGTTCTCGGACAGATAGCCTTCAATAATGGAGGGACGATACGTGCAATCGATACGGGAATGATCTTTAAGAGCGACGAAGAGATGTCCGATCTATCGAGTACGGTCTATCTCGGTGGTCCCACCGGAAGCCGAGTCATAAGCTTATTCGAAAATGTTGGGCTGATCCCTGCAACGCCGAAGCCATATGAACCGGAAGAGAAAATCGACATTCCTGCTCTTAACGCATATCTCACGCGTAACCTTATCGATACACCGGTTCAGGTGAATTTCGACATCGATGAAGGAGTTATTTCGCTTTCAACCGGAGACGAGAGCTCTCCTCGTAAGATCAATATCCGTAAAGTTCCCGACACATCGACTCAGGCTCTGTATATTGAGACCGATATTCCCAATACGATCGATGTAGCTGAGTTCGAGGAACGCTATCAGGAGTATGCACGACTGCTTGAAGAAGTGGTAACGGCGATCTATCAATCAGATCAACAAGATGTGCCTGAAAAAGTATATGAACTGACTGCTCCGCGAGGGCTTGCCGCCAATCTCGCAAAACAACAACGAAGAATTGATGTGATGCGACGCAATATGGCGAACCAGG
>CAZHVF010000044.1:0-3684 GCA_964535635.1 uncultured Gammaproteobacteria bacterium
GCAAGGAGCATTTTTGTGACAAAGATGTACACGATTGCCTTAGCAGCAAGTCCTCTCAGTTTACTCTGTGTAGAGGCGTATTTTTCTCGACAGAGTTGCTCAACGTCGGCCCACAACTGCTCAGGATTGGTAATTGTTGATTCGATTCCGTCTCCTCGTCTTCGAAGTAACTCGGCAAGGATGAGAAACGGAGGCTTGTGATAGTTGACAAATCTTCGGAGTCGATCAACATTGGGATTGTTGATCATCGCGTCGATCTGGGCGAATACCGTGGGAAGCTTTGGCGTGATTTTCTCGAGCTCCTCTGGCGTGAGTTGTGAAAGTGGCTTATGTGAAAGGGTAAACAAATGGTATCGAAGATATGCGAGGTCGCTCTGGTTGAACCCGCGCTCGAGCGCAACATAAAAGGCGGCATTTTTTTCTTCATCAGATGCTTGCTCGATTTTAATCTTTTGCTTCAGGACCTGAAACATAAAGAAGGTGTAGAGCGACTGTCGTTCCGCTTCGACCGGTTGAAGCATCTCTTCGATCTCCGCGCTCATCATCTGATACAAGAATGAGCGAATGAAAATTCGAGTGGATGTTTGCTGACCGACAATGAGCTGATTCATGATTGCAGTGTAGACATCGATGATTTTCTGTACGCGCTCAGCATGATAGACGCCAAGTGATTCATTTGGAAAATAGCGTGCCCAGAGTAGCTCTCGAATGATATTTTCACCTTCATTTGCTCCACTCGGATTCATGGAGAGTCGGCGCTTGAGAATGCGTTCAATAGCGGCTCGTCGCATGACGTTACTATCGCGATACTCGATCGCATTGCGGATCTTTTCATAGGCGAGCGCGAAGAGCGTTACGGTCTGAGAGACAGAGATCTTGGACAGATCGTCCGGAACCGACGCAGGCTTAATCTTGCGTAGTTCAGAGATCAGTGCAGTGGTGTACTTGGAAAGGGCGATCGTATCTGCCACGCTTTATTATACACGAGTTTGGTTTGCTGATTCTTCTGCCATCGTGCGGATGCGGTTCGCGTGGACGATTTCCATCGCAGGGTGTTCTGCATCGGGGCGTCTACCATACTTATTATCCGGTAGACCTGGTCCAGGTTTGATGAACGGTACGAGTTTGCTGTGTGCCGCCCAGTCCACGAGCGATCCCCATGGGGTTTCGCGCTTTGGATGACTCCCGTCTGGAGGGTTATACGCTATCGCGCCAGGATAGAGATGATGCATGCGCTGTTTTCCGGCTTCATCTTGGGTGAACAAACTCATTAGCTTACCAATTACTCCTGCCTCTTCTGTGTCTGAGGACAGTCGACCGTCAGGATACGGTTTCATCTCAAACTCCTCTTGGGTCATTGCTTTCCAGAGAGCCTCCGGAGTCATTACACCGATATGTCCAAACGCATTTACAATATCGCTCCCCTTTTTCAAAACGAGGAGACCGCCAGCGTTCGCTACTGAACCAAGAATTCCAAGCTCGAGCATTCTCTTCACCGATGTTGGTCTACCGAGGAGCATTGCTATTGCGCTCATCGCAGCAAAACCAGCGACTACATTTTTGGTATTTTTCCCGATCGGATCATCACTCTCCGGGCGAAGATCGGGAGGCATCATCCATGGTCGTTGACGCATGTTCCGTGTTGGAGTGCTACTTAATGCAGTGTTGTGATGAAAAACATACATGACACCATTCCATGACCCATCAGGACTTGGTGGTGCGAGAAGAGGCGAATGTTGATCACGAAGCATATTATGTGCAGTGTCTTCATCGGTAAAGACGTAGTTGCGGTCATGCATCTTTTCGTCGTACCAGTACTTCGGATTTTTGTCACCCATGAGTCTCAATAGTTCATCATTTGAATATTGAGTAAAGTCGAGTGGGACATGATGTTCTCCGAGCGAGTCCTGAAGGTACTCCTCCATCATTGAGCCAATATCTACCACATCATCTCTATGAAACCGATTTACAAGCTTGTCATACCCATAATACTCCTCAGGGATCGGGAGTCCTCTTGCTTCCGCTTCTGCAATCGCTCTTGACACCTTCCAAAATGGAAAAAGATCTGCGTCGGGGAACTGGTGGTGACCGTTCCGATGTGCAGCGGCCCATTCATTTCCGTTTGTACCTGCGGTCTTCTGCTCAATGTCGAAGGCTTTTTGTACTCCAGGAGATAGGGTTATCGCCCGATGTGATAGACCTCTATGATCCCCGAGTGTAACGGAGGTTTCGGTAAGAAGAGCTCTTCCGACCATCGCAGCACCAGCAACTGCAGCGGTCTTGATTAGATGGCGTTCTTTACTCATAGTGTTGATGTATTATACCCGATCCTTCGTTGTAGATTTCTGTTCGGTAATCCGCCCCTGTTCGAGTCTCAAATTAATTTTTCCTAGTGTGTGAGCAAGGTCTTTCTTCGCGATTCCGATATGCTCGGCAAGTTCTTTTGTTGTCTTCCCATCACCCTCGGCTTCACTGATTGTCCATATATACCATTCGAATGGAGTGAGTCCGAGGTGAGGGATATCATCAGAAGTGATTTCTGCTTTCTGCACTGATACTCCAGATTCATCTGTGAGAATATGCTGCATTATCGTTACTGCGTCACGGTATATTGCTTGAATAAGCTCGAGTCCATACCCAGTCTTTTGAGCGATGGATTTCCAAGTGTGAACACTACCACTATCGATCCCTGAGCGAAGCCTCACAATTTGTTGAGCGAGCATAGGTAGTTGCCACAATGCCTGAAATACCTCAGAGTTCTCAGCGTTTCCGGTAACTCTATCTTCGATGGTAATTGTGTTCGGGTCTGAAATCTGATCTCTCCATAACGTCTCAACTCCTTTTCCATCGCGATGAACGGGTGTATCAAGTGGAACCGTCTTTGGAGGTGTTGAGAACCGAATTTCCTGCTCGGATAGACCAGTTATTCGTCGAATTTCTTCTAATGGGATTTGTGTAGTACCTAATTCCTGGAAGAGCGTTCCTGCGGCATTCCTCACCCTACGGTGATTTAAACCTGCATCTCGAGATCGACTGAATCCGCTTGAGCGTTGCTCTGAAAAGTACATCAAGCGATTCAGTATTCCCATCGATATGTAGGAGGAGAATGCTGTTCCTTGTTCCGGGTCGTACAGATCTACCGCTCTGTGCAGAACCTCCACTCCTTCCGAGATAGCCTCGTCAATTTGGTCATTTGGGATACCGAGTCGTTTTGCAAAAAAACGCACGAGCGGAAGGTTATCGGTTACGAGCTCCCAATGAATCTGCTGAGCAACTTCAGGTTGTGACAGTGAACAGATACGATACCGTCTGAATTTAGAAAGCTGCGCGTTGTGATCGAATGGTGTAAATTCGTCCCGAACCGACAGCTGCGCTCCCCGGGGGAACAGGTGGGATTTTTGAGTAGTATCATGAGCAATCTGTGCTCTTTCAGCGCGTCCCATACAGTAGAAGAGCTTATTATAGCAAGCTAAAATATGATCTTCAATTAGTGGCCGGAGGATTTTTCTGAAGCGCCTGACTTGAGGATGCGATTGGTAAGTTCCTGAAACTTTTGTTTCATTAGTTCTTCTGAGTCTGCTTCGACATTCAGTCTGAGGAGTGCCTCAGTATTGGAGCTTCGGATACTGATTCGCCATTCTGGGTAGTCGATAGCAATCCCGTCAAGCGCGGACAACAAACCTT
>CAZHVF010000045.1:0-3403 GCA_964535635.1 uncultured Gammaproteobacteria bacterium
GCTTTAATCCGACCGAACAGGTGGTCGTTATCGCGGCAACCAATCGGGGAGATCTCTTAGACAGTGCGCTGCTTCGAGCCGGCAGATTCGATCGACGCATTTTGGTGGACTATCCAGATCTTGAAGGAAGAAAGAATATACTCACGATTCATTCCAAGGGGAAGCCATTTAGCACCGATGTGAACTGGGACAAAGTAGCAAAACGAACCGTAGGATTCTCCGGAGCCGACCTCGAAAATATGCTCAACGAAGCGGCGATCGAGGTAGCTCGACACAACAAAGAAACTATCACCATGCACGCGCTTGAAGAGGCTGCGACCAAGGTGAAACTTGGCCCAGAAAAGAAGCGACTTCAGTCGGAGTTCGATCGCAAACTTACGGCATATCATGAAGGCGGACATGCACTCGTATCTCACTTCCAGAAACATACCGATCCGGTACATCGAATCTCGATTGTCTCGAGAGGAATGGCTCTTGGCTACACACTGATTCCACCAGAGAAAGATAAGCTTCACGAAACTAAGACACATCTCCTCGAACGTATCGCGGTCATGATGGGAGGACGTGCCGCAGAAGATGTGGTCTTCAAAGAGATCACCACCGGTGCAGCAAACGACTTCGATCAGGCAACGTCGGTCGCTCGGGCAATGGTGGTTGAGTACGGGATGAGCGCATTGGGACCGATCAATCTCGGACCCTCCTACGATATTACCGAGATGGGTAAGGCAACATGGCAGGATAATCCAATCTCACAGGATGTGATGGCACAGGTCGATGCAGAAGTGAAAAAAATACTGCAGGAAGGATATGAAAAGGCAGTGAAGATAATTAAATCAAATCGAAAAGTACTGGACAAGGTTGCGGCGGAGCTCATGGCAAAGGAGAGTCTTGATCAAGATGAGTTCGAGGTCCTCGTTGGCAAAAAACCGGGTTCAGACGTACGTCAGTCGTAAGATCGTAATTTCATGAAGACGCTGCTCATCATCGACGGAAACGCAATCATGCATCGGGCATTTCATGCGATCCCTCCCTTCAAAACAAAGGCCGGTATCCCAACAAATGTGATCTATGGATTTCTTGGTATGCTTCATCGTTCGGTTGAGGTTTTTCAGCCAACACACATTGCCATCTGCTTCGATACACCGGCGAAAACCTTTCGGCAAAAACTTCTTGAGTCGTATCAAGCACAGCGTCCCGAGATGCATGATGATTTTAAGGAGCAAATACCGCTCCTGAAGTCGCTACTCTCAACGGCGGGAATCTATCAGAGTGAGTTGGACGGACTTGAGGCAGACGATATTATCGGTACGGTTACACAGACAGCCAAAAAGCACGGAATCAGAACGCTCATTCTCACCGGTGATAAAGACATCATGCAGCTTGTTAACCATCATGTATTTGTTGTCGCTCCGAAGATGGGACTGACCGAGTTCAAGCTGTACGACGAACCGGAGGTTGAAAAAAAACTTGGCGTTCTACCTGCGATGATTCCGGACTATAAAGCACTTGCCGGTGATCCCTCAGACAACTACAAGGGAGCAGAAGGAATCGGCCCCAAGACAGCGGTGAAACTTCTCGAGGAGTATCACTCCGTCGAGAATCTCCTCAAGCACATTAACGATCTTGAACCAAAATACCGAAAGATCGTCGAACGGGACAAAAAACAGATCGAACTTTCAAAGAAAATCGCAACGATCATCACCGATGCAGACATCAATTTTTCACTCACCGATGCAGAGTTCCATGGATTTCCCGATGCGCTCCGTGAGGAGTTCGCCAAGTATGAGATGCGGTCACTCCTCGATCGATTCTTTGGAAAAACGAAGAAGGTGATCGTGAGAGAAGAACCAAAAAAAAGTAAAAAAACCGAACCTCATAAAGATCAGATCGGAATGTTTTAACTACCCAAACGTCGGAGGTTCAGGAGCGCCTGTGATCTTTTACGATCTTTTCGCACATTTACTCCCTCTCTATCGTTCAGTAGTTTAACAAGATTTCCTATCTGAATAACTCTACTGAGAGATTTGAGAACGTTTCTGGTGTCAGTATCCAAGGGTTTTTCTCCAAAAAGGTGTCTTCGGACAGTTAAAGATGTTAGATCTCCCCCTAATATTTTTTCCGACAAGCTGCCTTTCACCCAGCTTAGTTGTGTCATTCCCGGCAAAATCGGCATGCCCGCATCTTGCAAGTAACTCAGTACGGTCCTCAGTCGACGATCCGATGAGTAGTCTCCTATCTGTAGCTGATCCATAGGACCTCTCTCTACCATAGGGTATATGGTAGCATGACATGATTCCTTCATCAAGTCAGAACAAGCTAAACAAAGTGGTGTACAATATCCCCGATGAAAAAACAGAAGATCGCAATTGTCTATGACTGGGTAGATAAGTTTGGTGGAGTGGAGCGACTCCTCCAAATGCTTCATCGAATGTACCCCACTGCCCCACTCTATACATCGTTCTACAACAGGAGCTCTGCTCGATGGGCAAGAAAGATTACGATACGAACCTCGTTTATGCAGCGACTCCCCCGGTTCATCACCAAGAGTCGAGTATTCTCGCTTCCCTTCTTCCCGCTTGCATTCTGGAGTCTAGACCTCAGCAAGTACGACACCGTTATCAGCGTCTCATCTGCTTTTGCAAAAGGGGTGCGTACCACGAAAAAACAAAATCATATCGCGATCATCCTCACGCCGCCGCGCTATCTCTGGTCCCAGCAGGAGTCCTATCTACCAACTGCCTTTGTTCGTGCGATGGTCATCCCCCTCCTCGCAGTACTCAGACAGATTGATATTTCCACAGCGCAACAACCAAATATTTTATTTTCAATCTCTGAACGAGTACGGCGGAGAGTTAACAGATTCTATCATCGTGATTCAGAGCTCCTCTACCCACCGTTTGATGTGAAGTACTGGAAGAGCGTGCAAAGCGCAGTAAAAAAACTCCGACTTCCTTCCCCTCCTCTCTACTTCATCCCCAGTACTCCTTTCTACCTAGTTGTCTCTCGTCTGGAGCCGTATAAGAATATTGAGCTCGTACTTGAAACATTCAAACGACTGAACCGGATGCTTGTTGTAGTAGGAACGGGCACACAAGAAAGAAAGCTCAAACGCATGGCGAGCGAGAACATCCTATTTTTCAAACACCTCAACGATGTTCAGCTCGGATATTTGTACACACATGCACGGGCACTCATCATGCCGCAGGATGAGGATTTCGGCTATACAGGTCTCGAGGCTCAGTTCTTCGGATGCACGGTCATCAGCTATAAAAACTCCGGCGCAGCGGAAACGATTTTACCTTCAAAGACCGGTGTTCTCTTTGAAAAACAGAGCGTTTCTAGCCTCACAAACGCCATTGAAAGATCAAATCGTATGACGTACAATGATCGTCATGAAAGCGAT
>CAZHVF010000046.1:0-3137 GCA_964535635.1 uncultured Gammaproteobacteria bacterium
TTGGTATACGACCGTGTCAACCTCGTGTTCAGGCATCAATCGATCGATCATAAATAAATAGGGGTACAGCCAAGCAGTTTTTTCAGAGCTGAGCTTTATTGCAGAGAAGGCAGAGATGAGTGAGGTTTCCTGGAGATACAGTTGATCGCGATTCGAACGAAGCACGAACGAAACAAGGTTCCCGGTCTGAACATGAGGCTTTCTCCTACTCATGAGATTCTTAACGCCCCGTCCATAAATACGCACCTTACCATGTGTCGAGGTGAGTGCGGTATAGATCACGTCATTCCCTGGAAGAAGCTTGCTGCTCAGTATGACGCCTTGCGTCTGGATATAGGCTGGCATTACAGACCTTTTTGGTATTCCTTATCTTTGTCAAACACGCCGTCGTACATCGTTTGCCCTCCGATAGAGATCTTCACATCTTGTTTTTCAACACCGGGTTGTTTCTGGATCAAGAGTTTGTAGTCGCCCGCCTTCATCGTTGAAGGGAGGGTGTAGGAAACGGTTACCTCTGCTTTTCCGTTTGGATTCACGGTCATAAAACCTTCAAACACAGTCTTCCCAAGTTCATCATAGGTCTTTACCGTTTTTTGCGATCCTTTAAATGAGATAAGCTTCGAACCTTTTGGTACGTACACCCGCAGCCAGTTACGGAGTGTTGCATTGAGACATAGTCCGCCTCGTTCAAGATTGCAGTCAGAGTGAGGATATGGATTCTTGTAGGTGAGTGTTACCTCTCGCTGAAGCTCTCCTGACATTGTTTTGGTTGTCACGCTCTCAATCGTTTCATCGATATAAAGATTCGATTTTGCACCGGCAAAGTTAACATTGTTGACATGGAGATAGTCACTCTCCACATTTTTGATTCTGCCTGCAAAGTTTATCTGCTCGGCAGCTGCTTGTAGTTTTTTGTCCTTAAAGTAGAGGAGAATGTGTTTCTGTTCGAGATTTCCAAACATTGTTTCGGCGAGCTGACCCCAGTACTTCGAAGGCGAGAACCCAAGCGCTTTATTCAAGAGTGCGAACATCAGATCACCAAGAATGCCTTTTCGGTCGGTCTTCACGTAGTTCACTGGTCGGTCAACAATATCAAAGAGTGTGTATATGACCTGCGGGCAGTCACACCGTTTGTCTTCTGATGCAGAGAAAGTAACACCGTCAACCTCGGTATCACCGAAGATACGCAACATATCGACGAGAACCTTTGCGTCCAGCATAATGACGCCGTCGTACTCCTGCTGCGCACCGCTTCGGCTATAGAGCGACTCAAAGAGCTTGATGGACGCTGGAAGATCGGGAGAAAGGTTACTGTCTCGAATATAGAAGCTACTCACTCCCTTGTGATAGGTGAGAATCTCTCGTGGTGCGACCGGGTGCGAACTGATCGATTGATCAAGCGAGTAGATGTCGGACGATCGCTCTACGCTAATTTTTCCATTCTTGATTCGGAAGTATGCATACGATGTGAGAAATCCTCCCGTTGCACGACGTTCATAGTTATTCTGAAATAACAGCAGATAGGTCTTTTCCTTGTCCTTCCCGAGCATTGATGGAAGCTGCTTAAGAAGTGGCTTGGCATCAACAAAGAGGGATGCGACACCGCTAAACTGGTCTTTGATGGCCTGAACTTCTGAGCGAACCTTTGTCTTTCCGAACGATTCCGGATAGTGATTAGGGTCAATCTTCTGAATTCTTATTTCGGCCTGTCTGATATTCTCGGAGATAGTGTCGATATTCCCTAGAACCTTATCAAGTGTCAGGACGGCAGTCTGCAGCCGTTCGTCAGCAGATTTTTCTGAGAATGAAGAGTTTCCCTTCTTGAATCCAATCAAATCAGCGTATGGAGCGATTGCCTTGATGCTATCTTTTCCTGCTGCGATTGAGTAGTGACCCGCCTCAACGCCATTTTTGAAGTCAGAGATGTAGGGGATAAACGAGAGCCAGTAAAGTCCCTTCGCATCATTCTCAAATGCATCATACTTCTTCGAGAATTCATCGAACTTAGACTCGACCTGATCCATGTCATTGAGTGAAAAAACGTACTTCAGTTCTTTTGCGGAGGTCGTAAGTGGTTGAATTCGCGACTGAATCTTCACAATAGGAAGAATAATAAAGAGGACTACGATGAGTACCGCGACGATTGCGGCAATCCATTTATTTCTTCGATTCTTTTTTCTTCTCGCCATAGGTTGAAGGTCGGTGAGCTTGTTTAGACCGCTCCCTTTCCCGTAATCATTACCCACGGGGTTTTGAGTATTATTTTGAGATCGTTCCATAATGAAAGGTGATCAACATATAATGCATCAAGTGCTATTCGTTTGTCAAAGTTAATTTCGGAACGCCCCGAGACCTGCCAGAGTCCGGTGATTCCGGGTTGAACCGAGAGCACTTTACTGACGAGCTTCCGTGTCTGAGGATACTTCTTTTGCTGTTCCTCAAGTTCGTCTTTGTAATACGCTCGAGGACCAACCAAACTCATCTGTCCACGAAGAACGTTGATAAGTTGTGGGATCTCGTCGATCGAGTGCTTCCGAATAATTGTACCAAATTTTGTCACTCGGGGGTCGTTTTGAAGTTTGTAACTCCCCTTTTTATACTCGGCATAGAGCTGAGCAAGTTTAGGGTCTGTACGGAGCATGACGTGTGCATTGTTTATCATTGACCGAAACTTGAACATACGGAACCGCTTTGTGTCTTTTCCCACACGCTCTGGCACATCCGCAAATACCGGTCCTGACGAAGTTACTTTAATGAGCACTGCCGTGATGAGGCAGATGGGGGAGAAGATGATCAACAGGATAAACGAAAGTACAACGTCCATGAGCCGTTTGAGTGACCGTTGGTAGTAGGTACCGATGAGGAAATTATGCATAGGTTATGTAAGGTCTTCGTACTCAGTTCCTTTGAATCCCTCAACCATCGTTTTTACCTTTCCGACAGAGGTTTTTCTTGTGACCAGTAATGCATCTTTGGTGTTAATCACCAGAATCTCTCCAAGATCAATACCAACAATAAGCTTTTCCGGTTCGTAGTTGTAAACCAATGAATCCGAACTGTCTTTCAAGAGTACCTTCCGAAGCGTAACAGAGTCTTCTTTACTTTTGTCGAGTGCTTCTTTTAGTGATTCCCATGCT
>CAZHVF010000047.1:0-2532 GCA_964535635.1 uncultured Gammaproteobacteria bacterium
CGATCGGGAAGTCGCTCATAGTCACGGTAGTAGTATGGGAACGGAACCGCAAACTGATTCATGTCGTTGTAACCATCCCACCCAAGATCTCGAATCTCGCCGAGCGCGTCTGCAGGACCTGGGGTGTTCGCACCACCGACATGCGCATAGAGCGGATTATTCCCATATCCCTGGAGCAACTTGAGGAAGTAGATTCTTGCTGATCGAACCGGTCCAATTGGTTTCGCATCCTGACAGTAAAACAGTGCGAGGAATCGAGTAATCCCACCCTCGGCAACGGCTTCATAGACAACGTCTGCTTTCGAAAGGCCAGACTGCGGTCGTGCTTCAAGGTGATTTTCGATCGCAACGCCAAGCGGTCTTCGTGTTTCCCAGAGCTTTTTTCTTGCTTTCGAGAACAGCTGCCCGTTCAATGGACAGACCTCGGTCTTTGGCGCTGTATCCACAACCTCTTCCTCCCCTGCTTCATTCGTAATGGTCTTGAGCGGAGCATTGTTCGCTCCTTGACCGAATCCACTCGAGAAGTAAAAATAAGAAACGGTACCTACGATCAGAAACATGACGAACGAGAGAAAGATTGTGTGTTTAGTTGGCATATGAAATTACATTATATACAACTATTTATAAACTTTGTTCAATAGCATGTTGTTCTTCCTGTGTCAGTTGGTATTCGGCTCCTTTGCCGTTCTTAACATGCTTACTGTACACTCTTACACCATCGTGGGTATAGACAAAGTTCAGGACCACTCCGGTGTTATGTTTATTAAGTAGCGCCAGAACAAAACTTTGGTCGGTTCCGCCTGATTTTCCAAATGGATTAAACCGAACCATCCCAACTTTCTGGATATGCCCAGCTACTTCCGTCTGAAGTGACTGGATCGTCTCAGCAACGGTTCGGTGCTCGCTCAACATCATTTCATCATTCTTCAGGAGGCGATCGAGAATTTCATCGATGTGCTGGTTCTTCGTGTCCTTGACGAGTCTAGTGTAGTGACTTCTCGATTTCGCCACGACAAAACTGAGTGTGAGCAACCATGCAAAGAGTAGGGCGATCACTATCGAACTGAGCATTAATCCCATCATAGTTACTTTACAAAGTACTGTCAATATGGTTACAATGCAGCATGCCACGAAGGACCAGATTCGAAAAAAAACGAAGCACGGCACGAAAAGCGAATTCTCAAACTACCCTTCAGAACGCGACAAATCCCCATATCGAAGATCCAGCGCACTTTTTTCGGGTCGACATCACGAAGAGTTTAATTATTATAGCTTTGATAATTGCGCTTGAAATCGCTCTTTATTATGGTACGATGAATAATCATCTTAGCCTCAACTTGAAGCTAAGATAATGAAGGAGGTGAACACGAAACTATGGCAACAATGTATTGCGTAAAATGCAGAGCAAAAAAGGACGTTGACAATGCAGAAAAAGTCACCTTAAAGAATGGAAAACCAGCTCTTAAAGGTAAGTGTCCAACCTGCGGAACAGGAATGTTCAAGATTGGAGCAGCCTAATGTTAATCGTTTAACGCAAACTCCTTTACGACTTCGTATCGGATTTTGCCTTGCTCAATAACGCTGTTAACCAGCGTTATTTGAGTTACCGGGATCTCTACTTCGATCGGGTACCCTTCACACTTTTTCTTCAGAACGAGATACTGTTGCTTCGACGGTATTCGATAGCGAGCAAACGGAAGATGGGGATAGAATATCAGATCATCAACAATCTGAAATGAGCCCTTCAACTGCTTCACGAGATATTCAATCTGCTGAGACTTGTAGAAACCAAGATAAAATGTCAAACTATTCTTCACCATCATGTGAATTTTTTCGGAGAAAAGCGTGAACGGAGTTACATCGTAGATCCCTCGCTCGATCATTTCGCTCAGCGCAGGAATCTTTGACTCGTCAACCTTTCCGAAGTTAAAGAGCTCAATATGCAGTTCTTCTCGATCATACCATTGCATAACCTGATACGCATCGCGGAACTCGCCGAGCTGCTCGACAATCGATGCTGAAATCTCCGGTGATAGATTAATCGTTAGTGATAGTTGCATTGCTCTTCACATGCGTGGTCGAAAACTGTGGTAACAGCGGGATCTCTCGAACGGTCGCTCCCACTTCCTGCGCATAGGTACGTTTATGCGAGATAAAGCTATCTCCCTCTGTTACTGCGATAGTATGGGGTTGAATGGAGCGGACGATATCTGCATATTCTTGGTCCGTGGAAAGCAATGGGAGAAGGATTACCGCGCTCACACAGTCTAACTCCGCGAGTAGTTCTGCCCGCTGTTGTTGTGAATGGTACGGCTCGTGTCCTTTTCTGCTTCGAATGAACTCATCTGATTCCAGTAGCACGATCAGCGCTTTCCCCATATTTCGTGACTCCTTTAAAAAATGGAGATGCCCATAATGAAATATGTCAAAACACCCTCCCACGAGTACGGTGCTATCGCTTGATTGACGCTGTTCCTTCCAATCTGAAAGAGGGATTATTTTGGTGTTTTCCATCGCTCCATTATACTATAC
>CAZHVF010000048.1:0-2265 GCA_964535635.1 uncultured Gammaproteobacteria bacterium
CTCACGCTTCGTAACTGCGGTGATCATGGTGATTATTGATTCAACCTTTGTTGAGTCGGCGCCGGCAAAGTATGAGCGTATAAACTGAGACCACTTTTCTCGCCCTTCCACATGGAGATCGAGACGTGGTTTTCGAAGTCGCACATCTTCAACGACATCATGAAGGAGCGCTGCGGCAATTACCTCAGCCTTGTACGCATGCTGATGTACGCGCAATAAAACCGGATCTTCATCAACTGATTCTGTCTCTGCCATCTTAACGAGACGTGGTTCACCAATCATTGCTTCAGCGACCGAGAGAGGATGCTGTATGTACGGAACAGGAAATCGCTCGTCTCCAACTTTCACGGTTTGCTTCCGAACCCTTCTACTAGAGTGCGCATTATCCTGATAGGCGACTACTGCAAGATCTAGAGCTGTGTTGATGAGGTCTTGGTCCTCGGGCGAGTATCGCCCAGTAGAGATCTTCATCCGAAACTCAGCAATATTATCACGTGTATACTGTAAAAATTCAGGGTTGTTTACAATTGTTTGGGCGCGTAATGAGAAACTTCGGGGTAATCGACCCTTACGCTCGTTCACAGGCATAGAAATACCTCGTTCTGTCATACCATATTATATCATGAAACAGTCCTATAGTATAGCGCTGTTGGTTCCACTACCCCTGAATTCGGTTGAGTTCAGTGCAGACCAAACTGCTTCAGGAGCTTCTCGTTTCCTTGGATCTGATAGGTGAGGAGATCCTTATAGACACCTTTCTTCGTAGAAAGCTCCTGAGGGCTCCCTTTTTGGCTTATTTTTCCATCCTCTACGACGAGTATGGTATCTACGTTCTGAATCGTTGAGAATCGGTGCGCGATGATGATCGTGAGCCGATTTTTCATCAGGTTCTCGAGTCCTGTTTGCACCTCCATCTCCGACTTCGAGTCGAGACTCGAGGTTGCCTCGTCGAGGATGAGAATAGGGGAGTCTTTGAGAATTGCTCGTGCGATCTGTATGCGCTGCTTCTGCCCTCCAGAGAGCCGGACTCCTCGTTCGCCAACTTCGGTATCGATTCCTTTCTCAAATCCACTCACAAAGTCCCAGGCGTTCGCCAACTTGAGCGCTCTGACAACATCCTTCTCGGTAGCTGAGGTATTCCCATATGCGACATTCTCGCGGATGGTTGTTGAGAACAGCTCGTTTTCCTGAAATACCAGAGAGATATTATTTCTGATCACTTGATGGCTGAGCTTTTTGTATGAAGTTCCGTTGAGGAGGACATCACCCATGGTAGGGTTATAGAACTTGAGAATGAGGTTCACAATCGTTGTTTTTCCAGCACCGCTATGACCGACGAGCGCGGCTTTTTCTTTATTGTGGAGTGAGAACGAAATATCCTTCAGCACCGGATGTGACTTTTCATAGGTAAACGCAACGCCTTTAAACTCGAGATTCGTCTTGGTAAATTTCTTTGAAGAGTAGTTTTCCGCTGTTTCAAACGGCTCGACTCCCTCGGTGTCCATAATTTCAAAAAATTCCTTTGTTCCGGCCTCTGCCTCCTGAATTCTCGTGAGGATGAAGGACATACCAAACAATGGCCAACGCACCTGATAGAGGAGCTGAAGTAAGAGTGTCATCTCTCCAAGTGTGTACGTCTTATCAAATGTTCCTTTAAACACAAGAAAGCTGACGAGGGAGATAACCACCGTAAGACTTACCTCACGGATAAAATCTATGCGATGAAACTCAGAACTCTGCTGTGCATAGTGCTCATTAATCTCGGTGAGGCTTTTGCGCGTACTGCCAAATTCGAGTGGTTCGGTGATGAAGCTTTTCACGAGCTTGATGTTACTGATCACCTCGCTCATGCGAGAGCGCATCTTATCCTCGATTGGATTCTTCTTTGACTCATACTTTCCCCACTGTTTCGTCGAGTAGTAACTAATCAGAATGTAGATGGGGAAGATTGAGAAGATAATCAGAGCGATTACCCAGCTGTAGTATGCGAGAAAGATTGTGATCACAAATGCCTGAAGGAGGGTTGGAATAATAAAGTTCGTAGCAGTATTCACAAACGACTGCATCACAAACAGTCCACGAGTAAGTTGATTAATGATTTTTCCCGACATTTCTCCATCGTAATAGCTTTGCGGGAGCGTCAAAATTTTGTAGTAAAACTGTTCTGTCCAAAACTTTCGAAGCTGACCGGAGAGGTGATCGCCAACTCGATTACTCAGTGCGGTGACGAGGTTATAGAGTGCTCCCATCACAAAGAACAAACCG
>CAZHVF010000049.1:0-1887 GCA_964535635.1 uncultured Gammaproteobacteria bacterium
TCGTTGTGAGGTGTGGATTGCGACGTGCTCGAGCACCATCAAAGAGATCGAGTACGAAACCCCAGATCATGGTCCAAAATCCTCCCGCTTGAACGAGCTCAAGACCCTTGAGCGAGAGCTCATCCGGGGTGAGTGTTGGGTATACCAACGGTTCGAATAACCGTAGAATGGCATCCGAAATGAGCCGAAATGGGCTATTCCGAGGTGAGGAGACGGTGGCGCGGAGCACCTTGAGCACATTCGCAGGAGGTGATCCCTCCATAATTGTTGCCTTCGTTCCGGCAAGCTCCTTTCGGGCGAGTGCGGTCGGGTTCACAGCGTAGCCTTCGGTCGTTGGATCAACAAGCATTGGTGCATCAACAAATGCATCGCCAAACCCGATATTGTGCTCGGAGCCCAGCTTATTCAATACGTAACGCATGGCTTCATCCTTTCCCGCGTGGTGGGGTACGAGCAGCAGGTAGCCGGAGAATACTGATTCGGTATTGGGGAGGAGAATCTGCTCGGTGAGAACAACCTTTGTTTTTGGTGCTACTGCGGCGATCTCTGCGACAAATCGAGAAACGGTATCAATCGGCATTCGATGCACCCAGATTCTTGTCATGAACTCGTTATGCGTGTCAAAGAGCGTTGCGCGATAGGATTGAATGATTGGCTTGATCTTTTCTACGACCGTTCGTTTCGACCACCCCGACTGAACCATCCCATCGTTCCATGATCGATCGAGGGTGTATTGATTACCTTTCCGCCAAATGATCTTTGTGCCAACACCGTAGATCACCACATCGGGACGCTTCATCCCAATAATTGCGAGCTGTAGATCCGCGAATCGATCCCAGTGCGGTCTACCGGTATTCAGGATGAATGGAATCCGGTGCTTGTTCAGAAGAAATGTTGTGCGTAGGTTGTACCATCCCGATCGTAGGAGCTTCCAGTCAGGATCAAAGAGTGTGCCGTCGAAGTCACAGGTGATGGTGAGGTTATGCTTCATTTATAGGCGATTGCGGGTAACGGTATTAAAGATACCAAACAATATCTTTCCAAGCACGCCCTTTCCGTGAGCAAACGAGGTGCCAAGCGTCTCCCAGTACCATGCAAGAATCGCGCGCTTTGAGAGGACGGCTGGAAGCGTGCTCTTCTGCAGCTTGCGAATAAAGTTCTGCCATGGCTGATAGTATCGCTTTGAGGTGTAGACAATCGAGACAGTAAGCCCCTCCTTAATTACCGCGTTGGACAGCTTCTTCAGAAGCTTTACCTTCTCAATGTCCTTGAGCTTCACGCCGCTCGGTGATCGGAATTGATAGGCGTAATAATCAGCAAGGGGATTACGGGTGGTATAACGCATACCATTCTCAAGAACTACCGTCCAGGCCTCGAGCGACTCCGCAGAGATCTTTTCCTTAATTTCATCAAACCAGAGGTAATACTGACCGTGTTTGAGACCAATTTCGGTGACATACTGAAAGAACTGCTCGGTCTTACTCTTGTCATCGATCGAACGCACGCCCTCAATCGATATCGATGGAGTAAATGAGATTTTATTACGTGTGTTCCACTTCAGATCGCGGATGAACTCCTTGAGTTTGCGGATTTCTGCTTGGTTTTGTGTGAGGAAGATCAGGTCAAGGTCGCGAACGGTACCATCCTCGCGCAGGAGGGTGAGTGGATTGTGACGCTTCAGATAGACTTCGCGGTTGAGTACGTCGATAGTGTAGGTTGTCCGGTCGTTCAGAAGGCCACCATAGGAAATGCCACCGACAAAACGGTGTGAGATATGGTGCTGTTTCCCGAACTCTTCAATCTTCTGCACCATCTCTTCCATAACCGATGGGAAGGTGCTTTGCTGTTTCGCGATCGCCATATGTATTATTATACTCTTTGATTTGG
>CAZHVF010000050.1:0-1582 GCA_964535635.1 uncultured Gammaproteobacteria bacterium
GTTTCCGACCTCGCCCGGAATACGACTCGAAACGAGATATGACACTCCCCGATCTGTAGTCTCCCATTTATTATCCTGAACCGTAGCCGGAATAATAGGGAGAACTTTGTGAAGACTTGGGATACGAATAACGGTCGGTGAAAATGGGCGGTTCACGCACATTTTTTCAATAGGAGGAGCGTAGTTGTTGAAGGATATTCGGTACGGACTATTCCGCTGGATGAATAACGCTGCGCCAAAAAGCATGAGTGTTACACCAAAAATCCGAAGTACTGAGGCGAATGCCTTCATAGTTAGGAAGTTTTCTTTTTAAGCATGGAGCCTGCGATGTAGAGCCCAACACCAAGCGTGGTGAGCAGCGCGATGAGTCGAATGTTTCCGGTTGAAGCTAATCCAAGCACTTGACCCTCTTCTGTACTTGATCCTCCACCTTTTCCACCGATACAGGCAAAGGATGAGTTTTTCGCGAGGTATGGATCTGCTTGGAGTCCCCACTTTTCCCCGAACGGGACATAGTGCCACCCTTGTCTTACCAGATCATCGATCTGCGATTGGGTAAGACTCGAGACCTTCCACCATACGGTCTGAATTCCGTCACCTGTGTCCGGACAGAAGCACTGAATCACACGGTTGTCATCGAGTGTGTATACTCCATCAGTTCCCTTAAATTCACGAGGATCACCAACGATTCCATGTGTCCCATAAGAATAAAATGACTTCAGTTCACCCGAATGATTCAAACATGATGGAAAGTAGGGAGCAGTCGTTGCATATGAAGGACGGACCGATGCAATAAGCATCACTGCAGCAAGTACGATACCGGTCAAACCCCTTACAATTTGACGCATAGGATACCAGGATCCTATTATAGCATTAGACTATAGGTATTGCAATCCTTATACGATCTCGTCGCGCTTCTGTCGAACAAAGGAGATCCATTCTTCGATGACCTCGATCACAATTTTGAATGGCGCTTCGACGATGAAGTCGAAGAGGAAGGTGACAAAATTGATGTGTGAAAGACTTCGACTGAGGAACTTCCCCACCGAAAGGATCGGCATAAAGAAAAAGTCGGTGAACGGCCGGAACACCGTCTCGGACTCCGGAAGTTGGTACTGTTTGGCAGTCTGTCGTATACGGTAGGCAAAGAATGTAACCACCGACACGAAGAACATGAAGAGAAGTTTGCTGATGGCATTGAACCCGAGCATCGAGAGCGCCACGTTCAGAATCCCAAAGGTGATGATGAAGGTAAGTGAGTAGAATACCGTAAAGGCAAAGATACGCGATGGCTTCTGGACCTTATTTTGCTTCGTCACCAAAGAGAGTGTTGTCTCAAACTCATTATTCTTATTCAAAATTTCGACAATTCGATCATAGATTCGCTTCGTATTCTTTGCTCCTGGTATCTTGGTAAAGGTTGCAACTAGGAACATGAGAATCGGTGGGAAGGTTGTATTAACGATGAGTGCGGTCAGGTTAATATCTCCATAGATAAGCAGAGAAACCGGGTACTCAAGAATGAGTGCAAGGAGCATTTTTGTGACAAAGATGTACACGATTGCCTTAGCAGCAAGTCCTC
>CAZHVF010000051.1:0-1525 GCA_964535635.1 uncultured Gammaproteobacteria bacterium
ATTGCCGACTATTCCTGATTGCTGCCTCCCGTAGGAGTGGAGCCCGTGTCTCAGTGCTCCTCTGGCTGACCACCTTCTCAGGCCAGCTACCCGTCGTAGACTTGGTAAGCCGTTACCTCACCAACAATCTGATAGGACGCAGGTCCATCCTTAAGCGAGCAGTTACGCTCTTTCCAGTAAACTGCGAATAGGGTATTACCCCACCTTTCGGTGAGCTATCCCCTACTAAAGGGCAGGTCCCCACGTGTTACTCAGCCGTCCGCCACTTACAGTTATCAGCGATCAGTCTTCAGCTTTCAGAAAAGTTCTGAGTACTGACTACTGAGTGCTGACAACTGAGTCGTTCGACTTGCATATCTCAGGCACGCCGCTAGTGTTCATCCTGAGCTAGGATCAAACTCTTAAAAAAATCCGTCTTGCGACGAATTAAAGTTTGTGTAATTCCTCTCCGCTCATGCGAACATGCGCGGAGTCTCCTTCCGCCAACGGCGGAATTCAAAAACCCGATTATCAATCTAAAAAACATTGAATTTGCGACGCTGTAGGTCAGCGCGCAAAAAAAAGATGCAACACCTATCTGTTAAAGTGCACAATCAAACGAAGAAGAACTATATTGTATTCAATTTACGAACGAAAGTCAATGAGAATTTTCTGCTCGGGACGATCTTATGGGAGTTGAATGCGAAGTCGTTGCACCTGCTCTGCCCGACGGCTCACTTTCAGGATTCCGTTGATAGTAGCATGCTGCCTCTGCTCCGCAATCTTCACCGGTAAATGAAGCTCTTTTGTGAAGTACTGTTCGATCTGAGGAATGTTTGCGAGACCACCGGTGAGTAAGACTCCGTTTTTATAGAGCTCGTCAACGACTTCAGGTGGAGCAAGCTCGATAACTTCTTTCATCGCGTCGAGGATGTGGTTAAACGATGTGAGGAGTGCTTCTTTAATATCTGCAGAACGTACCTTGATGGACTTTGGCAGTCCGGTCTCAAGAGACTTACCCCGTACCTGCATCACCTTTTCCTCATCTCCAAAGGTGATGAGCGTCTTCTTCATTTCTTCGCAGGTGTTGTCTCCAAGAATTATTCCATGTTTCAGGTAGAGATAGTTATACACAAGTTTGTTCATGTGTTCCCCAGCGGTCTTCAGAGTTTTTTGGAGTACAACACCCCCTCCGCTCAGGATAGAGATCTCGATGAGCCCTCCACCCATGTCGATAATACACACGGGATGATGAATGAATACATTACAGCCGCATCCGATACCGGTAACAATTGCCTTTTCGTAAATGGAGACCTCTGAAGCGCCACATTTGTATAGCACTTCTTCGACCGCTTTCTGCTCGATCTCTGTTGCGGTTGATGGGACGGCGGTGTGAATATGGAGTCCTGGCTTGATGAACGGATATGAATGAAGATAGGGTGCGACCGCTCTACTCATATTCTTCTGCACGAGCGCCACTGACCCATCAAAACTCGAGATAACCGAGTTTACCATCGGTTTCTCAATCTTAATATACTCCGGCACC